>JBCCBL010000173.1:0-6243 GCA_039034055.1 Verrucomicrobiota bacterium
ATTCCGTTTTCCTCGGGTGCACATGCATACGACATCTTTGTCAGTAATGGTGACGGTCTGCTTCCGGAGAAGGTCGAAGCGGCGACGTTCATTCAGTCTCCCAATCAAACGGCCCGAGAGGAACTTGCTGCGCGGTTTCCCGAGTGTGTCGACAAATTGTTTTGTGTCCGTCGATGCCTTGAGAATTTTCCGGAATTTAGTCCGAGGCCACCAAAAAATCCCCAGAAACTGTCGATGTTGTCGGTAGGACGCTTGGTCCCCAAAAAAGGTTATCATCGCTTGGTTGATTTGATTGCGGTCGCCAATCAAAGGGGACTGGAGTGGAGCTTGAAAATTGTCGGTGATGGGCCAGATTTAAAGCCAATCCGGCAGGAGATATCAGTGCGCAAATTGGAGAATCGGGTCTTGTTACTGGGCGCTTCGGATTATTCGAGAGTCGAAGAGGAATATCGCTCGGCGGATGCATTTTTGTTTTCGGGGATCATTTCGACAAACGGAGATCGTGACGGGCTGCCCAATGTGATTCCTGAAGCGATGGCTTTTGGGCTGCCGGTCTTTGCGGAAGCAAACCCTGGTGTCAAGGAGGCCGTAGTGAATGAGGAGACCGGCTGGCTCGTCTCTTTCCAAGATCCCCATGAGACTATCGATTGTATCACAAATGTGTTTGCACGGGATAGCTTTGATCCCGTCTTGTCAAAGGCCTACGAATGGGTCCGAGAGCACTTCGATCCAGAAAAAACAACGGCTCAACTGATGGACCTTCACGCGCGCTGATGACTATGAAGCGACTCTTCATCGATCACACTAAAACTCTGAATTCCACTCATCATTCTGGTCTGAATCGAGTAAACGTGCGATTAGCTGAAGAATTGAAACGGCTGTTCCCTCGTCAGGTTTTTACTTTAAGATGGGAACGATGGTCTCGAAGTTTTAGGGAAGTTGATACTGGAAAACGAGTGAAGCCGACCGCTGAGGATGATTATCTGATCGGGGAAGCGTTCGATCCCAACAAACTCTGGAGATGGCAGGATTCGATCGAACGTTGGCCGGGAAAGGCTTACGCGATTTTTCATGATAATATTCCGGGCATTCATCCTGAGCTATGTCTCCCTCACGTGGTGAAACGACATCCTCGGTATCTGGCCGCATTGTCGAATTTCGATCATATATTTTCCGTATCAAAGGCAAGCGCAGTGGAGTTGCGGAAGGCACTGGGTGAAAAGTGCCCTAAGGGATCGTACTTTCCTCTTGGAGTGGACTTCGATTCCTTCGAACCCTGGGACTCTACGTCGCGCGAATCAAAATTGTCTGGCCTAGGAAGGACGGTTAAAGGCCTGATGGTAGGAATCATCGAGCCGCGGAAAAACCAAGAATCCGCACTTGCGGCACAGCGGATATTAGCTGCGCAAGGTTTAAATCTAGAGTTGGATATTGTCGGTAGGCTCAACGACTATTTCGGCAAAGCGATTGCTCGAAAGATCGAGGCGCAATCCGCTGACGGGTTTCCAGTTCGCTACCGAGGCAGTCTTTCGGATGCTGAAATGGAGGATCAATTTCGAAATTCCGACGTTCTCCTGTTTCCATCAATAGCCGAGGGTTTTGGATTGCCCCCTTTCGAAGCTATGGCGCGAGGACTTCCTACGATCAGCAATTGTTTGCCAAGTGTTTATGAAGGTCTGGATAATGCTCCGATAATTTGGATCGATGAAGCGAGTGGGGAAGGGTTGGCCGAGGGTATCAAACGGTTCGTCGATGATGTAGACTTCCGATCCAACTTTGTTGAGCGGTTGATGAAATTCCGACTACCGAGGTGGAAGGATTCTGCCGAGATTCTTGCCGAACAGATGGGATTAGGGTGAAGTCCGAGACAGGTTTGAGTTTAGGGAATCATGTCATTGTCGCAGGCGGAATTCTTTGAAGGCTCGTCAACCGCGTAGGGGGAGTTCCGTAAACCATCTGCCGCGGGCGTCATGAAGAGCATTTGTCGTAGCTGCAGCCATTGGCGGGTAAGAGACCTCGCCCAAACCCTGTGGTGCTTCATTTGATTCGGCGATCGTTACTTCGACATCTGGATGCTCGGGCATACGCAGGAGCTTGTAGTCATGAAAATTGCTTTCCTGGACGCGCCCCTCTTGAAGCGTGATTTTCTGATATAGTGTGGCACCCAGACAATCGATAATGCCCCCCTCAATCTGGGCATGTGCTCCGAGGGGATTGATCACTTGGCCACAGTGCACCGCACAGAACACCTTCTCGACTGGGCGAGATCCGCCATTTTTCGGAATGAGGGCAACCAGCGCACAGTGGCTACCATAACCTGAAAAGGTCGCGACACCATACCCATATCGGGAATCTTGTTTCCAGCCAGACTGTTTGCGAACGGTCTTTAAGAGGTCACACATATGGCTTTGCTGTTTCATCGGGCCGCGTTTCCATTTCAGTTTTGATACTGCATCAGGATCTCCATGGAGGGCCAATTGATAGTCAATCGGATCAATTCCGGCCTTGATCGCCATCATATTGATAAGGCTCTGCTCTACGAAAGACGTAATGTTGTGATTGGGTGCTCTGAGAGGTCCGGCATGCAAACCGGCCTCTACTCCGCTGAATTTGCGCTCTGCGTTGCGAAACAAGCGGACGATTTCAGAGGGCTTTTTACGCAGGGCCCGACGCACCGAGGTCTCCTCAATAGCCTCGGGATAACCATTTCTACCAAGCCCCACGCGGAACTTATATTGATCGGGCACCCGGAAACGTCCATTTCGGATATCATCTTCCCGCGAAAAGATCATCTTTACCGGATAGTTCACCTGCTTGGCGATCTCGAGAGCCTCTTCTACATAGTCGGTTGCGAGCTTTCTTCCAAAACCTCCACCGATCCTGAGTTGATGATATTTGACCTTGTCGCGAGGAAGTCCGGTCATTTTTGGCAAGTCTTTGTAGAGCCGATTCAACACCTGACAACTTCCCCATATCTCGACACCTCCGTTATGATACCACGCTGTGCAATTTGGCGGTTCTAATGGGACATGGGTGATGGTTGGTACGACAAATTCGGTTTCGAGGGTCGTTTTCGCGCCAGCATAAGCATTGGTGAAATTTCCTTTTTTGAATACGGTTTGCTTCGGGTTTTGTACGGCATTTTTGCGCTCCGTAGCAAGGGTGGCGCTATCGAGATTACCATTTGCTCCGTTTTTCCATCGTACTTTGACCGCCTTGGAAGCATTGATTGCAGACCACGTATCCGTCGCAATGACCGCGATTTTGTCTCCAAATCTGACAATGTCTTTTACCCCCGACATCTGCTTAGCTGCCTCCGCATCGTAGTTTCTTAATTTGCCCTGATACACTGGACTTCTTAAGACAATGGCAAAGGCACAGTTTTCAGGAAGGGCATCGGCTCCATACTTTACTTTCCCAGTGACAATTCCCAGCGAATCCATGCAATGCTTGGCTTTCCCTATGTAGCTGAATTCGGAGTTGGGTTTCAGCCGAGGATTATTCGGCACTGGAACGGAACGCGCGAGTCCTGCTGCCTCTGCGAACGTCATCTTACCGCCGTTCTGAGCGATAATCATACTTTTCTCAGCTTTGCATTGAGATGCGGACACTCCAAGTTTTTGCGCCGCTCCTGCGATCAACATTTCGCGCGCGGCTGCCGCTGCTTCGCGGAGGGGAACAAATTGAGTGCGCACGCTGCCGCTGCCTCCCGCAGTTTGACGCCCGAGGTCGTTGCGAGGTGAAGATTGATGCAGAGTGACTTGGTCGAGGTCAGCACCAAGCTCGTCGGCGAGAATCATCGCAAAAGTTGTGCGAATATTTTGTCCTATTTCGGGGCATGCTATTGAAAGCGTAATGCCATCCTGGGGATCGATTGCGATGAAACCATTAGGCTGGAATGCGGAGCCGTTTGTTGCTGGAGCCCCATCTGAACGGAAGCCGATGATGAGTCCCGAGAGCGTCAGTCCCGTTGCTTTGACAAAGTCACGTCGACTACACAGAGCAATGCTCATGATGCCATCCTTTCTGCCGCATTTTTAATGGCCTTCCGGATGCGTGGGTACGTGCAGCATCGGCAGATATTTCCCGACATGGCGCGGTCAATATCATCGTCGCTTGGATTTGGGTTTGATTTCAGCAGCGAACACGCGGACATGATTTGACCTGCCTGGCAGTAACCACACTGGGGAACATCCTCTTCGACCCAGGCTTTTTGGACCGGATGATTACCATCGTAAGACAGTCCTTCGATTGTCGTAACCTCAGCACCTGCAGCGGCGGAGACGGGCAGGACGCACGACCTCACCGCATCTCCATTGAGGTGGACGGTGCAGGCTCCACATTGAGCAATGCCACATCCATATTTGGTTCCTGTGAGGCCGAGAATATCACGCAAAAACCAAAGTAGCGGCATTGCTGGATTCGCATCCTCATAGGTATGCGTCTCGCCATTAATCCTTAAGGTGAGATTCATTGGGGTATTTTCAGAAGTTATAAGACGATTGAGTGAGGAGGTCCCTCGAGGGTGGTTCTACGGATCGTTTGCACGATGTCAAAGCCATGTTGGTATTGGCTTGTAAATAACCAATCGCGTAAGAAAAGTACCTAAAAAAAGCCTGTAGCGTACACAATGAAGCAAAATCGTTTGTGTTTTACTCTTTGTCCAGGATTTCAAGTTGCAAAAAGCGAGGAGCGTATTTTCTGCCTCCCGAGTCTGACCAGGCTTTGATCGATTCAAGAGAAACAGGCAATTCGCCAAGTGGGACGGTGATTTCTTGGGAGCCTGCTTTGAACAAAGCGCGAAAGGTCTTTTTGCTTAGTTTCACGACTGCCTCTCCGTCGGTTTTGGAGGCCTCGAATAAGGTGAGTCGGGCCTGATATGAACCCGAATTGATAATTTTAACAGGCCAGTAGGCCTGCGGATAAAATACATCGTGGTCCCATTTGGGTGAATCGCGCCGATCCTGGTGTGTGAGCAAAACTGGGTTCTGGCGGCTGGAGCCAAGCCAGGAGGGCATCTCAGGATAACCGCGATCTTTTGAAACTTCCTTCAACCAGAGATCGTAGGATTTTTTGATACTTTCCACAATCTCCGGGTGTTGGTCGGCTATATTGAAATTCTCGCCAGGATCGGTTTCGAGGTCAAATAGCTCAAATATCTGAGCCGCATTTTGATCAAAAGTGTTTTGGGTTTGGACGAGTTTGAATCTCTCAGAGACCGCCGCGAAATTACGATAGGGTTCTGGCTGGTTGCCCCGATGCCACTGTAGAAAAATCGTGCGTGGTTTCCAATAATCTCCTTTACCCTCGATCATCGGAATCAAATCGCGACCGTCGAAGTTGAAAGATTCGTCGCTTATATTAGCTGCAGAAACGAGAGTGGGCATGATGTCAATATGCGCTGCTTTGGTGGAGAAAGTCTGGTGACTCTCAAATTTCATCGGCCAGCGCATGAAGAAGGGTGAACGGATACCTCCTTCATAGACGCTGGTCTTTTCACCCTTTAGACCAGCACGGTAACGCCGGTCTGGATGAAAAATCTTGGGGCCATTATCACTCATGTAAATGACAATGGTATTATCAGCGATTTGGAGATCTTCGAGAGTGTTGAGAACTCGGGCAAAGTTGTCATCAATGTTGGTCATCATCCCGTAAATGATGCTCGTTTCTTCAGGGAGCCCCGACTCAATGTAGGGTTGGCTGTAAGCGGGGGCGACTTGAAGCGGTGTGTGCGGGGTATTCGTTGCAAGAAATGCAAAGAAGGGCCGGTTTTTGTTGCTTTTAATAAAGCGAATCGTCGCGTCGGTATAAATATCCATGCAGTAGCCTCGAAGTGTTTTTTCTTGGCCATTTTCCCATAGTATTGGGTCAAAATATGCATTCCCTGCTGGGCCCGAGGGTTGGCCAATGCCAACGCCCATATGCATCAACACCGAGTCAAAGCCCTGGTCCTGAGGTCGGTAGGGATAGGTATCGCCAAGATGCCATTTGCCAAACAGTCCGGTCGCATAGCCGGCTGCCTTAAGCGCCTCTGCCAGGGTAAGCTCGTCTTGACGCATCGTAGAGCGTCCCATCCACGTATCGATGGCTCCGGTTCGATAATTGTAGCGTCCAGTCAGGAGGCTTGCCCGGGTTGGAGTACAGACTGGACTGACATAAAAGTTTTCAAAAACCACGCTCTCTTTAGCGAACGCATCGATCGTGGGTGTGTTGATGTCCGGGTTTCCAGTATAGCCCAGGTCG
>JBCCBL010000174.1:0-6243 GCA_039034055.1 Verrucomicrobiota bacterium
AATACCCGGGAGCGCTACGTCCCCCTCCTCCACCTCGGTGAGAACCAGGCTCAATTTTGCGTCTACAACTCCCTACTTTCCGAGGCCGCAGTGCTCGGATTTGACTACGGATATTCCCTTGACTACCCCAAAATGCTCGCGATCTGGGAAGCCCAATTTGGCGATTTCTGCAACGGCGCACAGGTCATTATCGATCAATTCATCGCCAGCTCAGAGTCGAAATGGCAGCGAGTCAGCGGGTTGGTCATGCTACTTCCCCACGGTTACGAGGGTATGGGGCCCGAACACTCTTCTGCGCGCCTCGAGCGTTTCCTTCAATTGTGTGCGGAGAAGAATATCCAGGTCGCAAACCTGACTACTCCCGCTCAATATTTTCATATTCTGAGGCGTCAAATGAAGCGCAGTTTCAGAAAACCACTCATCATCATGGCGCCCAAGAGTCTATTGCGTTCCAAAGATGCGGTTTCTTCGGTCGATGAATTCACCTCGGGTACCTTTCTCTCAATTGTCGATGATCCCAAGACTCCCACCGATGCTGAACGCTTGATTCTATGCTCTGGGAAAATCTATTACGATTTGGCCCACCACCGCGAATCGATGGGTGCTGAAGACAAAGCAGCCATCCTCCGTATTGAGCAACTTTACCCGCTAAACACTAAATTCCTCAAAGAATTACTGGCTAAATACTCTAAGATCAAAGAAGTAATTTGGTGTCAGGAAGAACCCAAAAATATGGGTGCCTGGAAGGCCATTGAGGAGCGCATTGAGCGCACCGTCGAAATGCGACCCCGATTCGTCGGCCGCAAACCTTCCGCCAGCACCGCTGTTGGATCTTTAGTCATTCACAAGATCGAACAAGAATCGATTCTCAAACAGGCTTTCGAAGGCTTGGTCGACTGATCCATCGCACCCTCTGCGCGCTCTCACATTTCAACAAACACAAACATGGCGACTGAAGTAAAAATACCCGCAATGGGCGAATCGATCACTTCCGGAATCCTGGCCGTTTGGTCAGTCCAGGACGGAGATGTCGTAGAAGCTGGGCAAGTCCTCTTTGAATTGGAGACGGACAAAATAACATCGGAGGCAAATGCTGAAGTAGGCGGAAAAATCACCCTTCAAGCTGAAGAGGGCGACGAAGTCGAAATCGGCCAAGTTGTGGCTTTGATCGACGAGTCGGTCAGTGCTGGATCGGCACCCTCTGCCGCGCCGACAGTGCCCGAAGAAACGGCCTCTGCCGCTCCGGTCGGAGAGCCTTCGGGCGATAAACCGGTGAGCCCGGCAGTCCGACGCATTGCCAGCGAGACTGGCATCGATCCTTCCAGCGTTCCGGGAAGTGGCAAAGACGGAAGAGTCACCAAGGGGGACATGCTTGCCGCAGAGAAACCTGCACCGCCAAAACCTTCCAGCGCGCCAGTTCCATTCCCGGCCGCCGTTGCAGCCGCTCCGGCGCCTGAGGACCGCACGACCCGCAAGAAAATGACTCCGCTTCGCAAAAAGATCGCGCAGCGCCTCGTTCAGTCACAGCAGACTGCTGCCATCCTCACTACCTTTAATGAGGTTGATATGTCTGCGGTGATGAAGCTTCGCAAACAGCACCAGGAAGACTTCGTTGCAAAACATGGTATCAAGCTGGGCTTCATGTCGTTCTTTGTAAAAGCGACGGTCAAAGCGCTCCAAGAGATCCCCATGATCAATGCCCAAATTGAGGGGGATGAAGTCGTGATGAATCACTACTACGATATTGGGGTGGCGATTGGGACGGATCGTGGACTGGTTGTCCCGGTGGTCCGGGATTGTGATCAGCTTTCCTACGCCGGCGTTGAAAATGCCATCAAAGACTACGCCAAGAAAGGGCAAGCTGGCAAAATCACCATAGATGACATGCAAGGAGGCGTATTCACCATTTCCAACGGTGGCACTTATGGCTCTCTCCTTTCCACGCCGATTATTAATCCACCGCAAAGCGGAATTCTCGGCATGCACAGCATCCAACCGCGGCCTGTTGCAGTGAATGGTCAGGTAGAAATTCGCCCAATGATGTATCTCGCGCTCTCCTACGATCACCGCATCGTCGATGGTAAGGAAGCCGTCACCTTCCTCGTTAAGATCAAAGAAGCCATCGAAGATCCATCGCGTCTACTATTCGACCTTTAGTCGTAGCCGGTGGTGGAGATCGACACCTGCCATCCTGAAAACGAAGAGTGCCGGTGCTCTTAGAGACTGACTCAACCAAGTCCTTGAGCCCAAGCAACAATCATATCTATTATAGAAACTAAAAATGTCCCAAGAATCTTTTGATATTGTAGTAATCGGGTCGGGTCCCGGCGGTTATGTTTCCGCTATCCGCTGTGCTCAACTCGGCTTCAAAACCGCGCTCATCGAAAAGTCTAAACACCTTGGGGGGACATGCCTCAACGTTGGTTGTATTCCCAGTAAGGCTCTCCTCCATTCTACCGAAATGCTCCATTTCGCAAAGGATCAAGCGGCTTCCCACGGCTTTGACATTCCCACCGTGAATATTGACATAGCGAAGCTTATGGAGCGCAAGAGTAAGGTTGTCGACCAGTTGCGCGGAGGCGTACAGCAACTCACTTCTAAACGCGGAATTGAGAATATTCATGGCGCAGCAAAGCTTCTCGGTGACGGTAAAATCGAGATTTCGTCAGAAGCAGGCGCGCAGGTCATCGAGGCGAAAAACATCATCATTGCCACCGGTTCCTCGATTATCGAACTTCCCTTTCTTAAATTTGATGGAGAGACCATTGTCAGCAGCGATGACGCGATTGCTTTTGATGAAATACCTGAAAAACTGGTCGTAGTTGGTGGTGGAGCGATTGGTCTGGAACTCGGATCGGTATGGTCGCGCCTCGGTTCCGAAGTGACTGTGGTCGAATTTCTCCCAAAAATCGCGCCCACTTTCGATGATGATGTCTCAAAGATGGTCGAGCGTATTTTCAAGAAACAAGGCCTCAAGTTTGAGACTAACACCAAGTGCACTGGAGTGAAAATGCCAGATGGTGAGGGTAAAGCGATATTGACTGCCGAAAAGAAAGGCAAAGAAGTCGAGTATGAGGCTGACAAAATTTTGGTAGCGGTCGGGCGGAAGCCCCACACCGAAGGCCTGGGCCTTGAAAATGTCGGTATCAGTCTCGATGAAAAGGGCCGTATCCCTGTGGACTCTCATTTCAAAACCAGCGCTCCCGGCATATATGCGATCGGAGATGTCATACCAGGCCCAATGCTTGCCCACAAAGCAGAGGAAGAAGGCGTTGCCGTCGCGGAACTCCTAGCCGGCAAAGCGGGACATGTGAATTATGATGTCATCCCAAATGTCATCTATACCGAGCCGGAAGTCGCGAGCGTCGGCATCACCGAGCAGCAAGCCAAGGAACACGGCCTTTCCGTGAATACCGGAAAATTTCCACTCGCCGCAAATGGTCGAGCGATCGCTACGGATGCGACGGATGGTTTTGTGAAAGTCATCGCAGACAGTGCTACCGACAAATTGCTCGGGATCCAGATCATCAGTAAAGGTGCCTCCGAAATGATTGCATCCAGCGTTACTCACATGGAATATGGCGGCTCTGCCGAGGACATTGCACGAACGATTCATGCGCATCCTACCATTTCCGAGTCGATCAAAGAAGCCGCGCTGGCGGTCTCAAAGTCTTCGATTCATTCCCTTTAAAAAAGAAGCCATTTTTGTTTTCAAGGTCGTTGGCTGCACAAGCTCCAACGACTTTTTTGCAGGTAAATATGCCGAAACTCTGTGACAGCTTGAAATATAGGTGGTGGCTCCTACTCCTCCTGAATACCGGTGGACCTCTCCTTGCCGAAGGTCCGGTGGATGAGCGATTACTGGATCGCCTGCGAGGAACTGACGCCTTATTCTGGTCTCCAGAAGACCGACGCATTGGGCTTTCGCTATTGGAAAAAATTAAACCGACCCGCGAAATTAAGCCGGCCCACGGTCGAGAATTGAAATCAGAGCCTCAGAACTTTTCTGAATTTGCCTACAAGTTAGAAGGTCAGGACTTCTCCTTCAAAAACCACCTAGAATCGCAACAAGTCGCTGGCTTAATGATCCTCCGTTCAGGTCGGCTTGTCTACGAATATCACGCCGATCCCTTCCACGGGAGGACCCGATGGAACGGATTCTCAATTGCCAAGTCTGCTCTAGCGCTCCTGGTTGGATTGACGATTCAAAGCGGGCAGATTGAATCAATCGATACCCCAGTCTCTGTCTATTTGCCTGAGTTCGAAACCAGTGCTTACGCCGAAGTCACCATTCGTGATTTGATGCACATGAGTTCCGGGGTCGCATGGTCCGAAGACTACGCGGACCCGGAATCCGATGTTGCCAGACTCAGTGAATTCACTGCGGAGCGAGGCATTCTAGGCTTGATTGAGCATATGGGGAAATTGCCGGCTAAAGGACCCCCTGGTTCCATCTATAATTATAATACTGGCGAAATATACTTGTTAGGATCCATCCTCTCTCGGGCAACTGGGCAAACCCTATCTGAACTCATGTCTCAGCGCTTGTGGAATGCGATCGGGGCAAATGAGAGTGCATACTGGATGTTGAATGCAACCGATGGTTTGGAAACCGCAGGCTGTTGTATCGCTGCAACACTCGAAGCACATGCGAAACTCGGCCAATTTGTTTTGGAAATGGCAAGTGACGCTGAAGGAGACCAGATTTTGAGTTCGGAATGGCTCGAATTCATGAGGACCCCGTCACCTCAAAACGAACGCTACGGAGCGCTCTGGTTTCGCGACGGAACAGATGCTATATTTGCGGCAGGGATTTTCGGTCAACTGATCTACATCGACTTTAGTCGCGAGACGGTCATTGCCCTTCACAGCCATTGGAAAGATGCGCTCTCTGCAGATTATTTATCACGCAGAAACGCCTTTGTACGGGCGATTTCCAGTATTGAATCGTTTTAGCGAATAATTTCGCTCAAATTTCTCCTTTGCGTATTCTTGGCAAGGTGTATGCATCAAAGGGCTCATGGGTGAGGAAAATTTCGTCCACATTCAGGACTCTACGGGAACCATACGCGTTGTTCATCTCGAAGAACCGCGCTTGTCGGTGCTTATCAAGCCGACCTACGATACAGATGGCTGCGTTTCAACAGGCACCATCCAAAAGGTAATTTATCATAACGATTACATTGAAAAGTCCGACAACTGCTCAGAAGTTGTGTCGGCCGCCGAGCACTTTTTCAAAAGAGTGAACGAGTCAGATTGCTTTGCTTTCTCTCGATGGAAAACGTGCCCTTACCCACAAAAGCACCTGCTCCCTCCTGGGAGATAAGAAGGTCCGGTATCCACGGAATGGGGATATTTGCCCGTCGGTCTATCGCTGTCGGTGAGTGCGTTGTCGAATATCTCGGGAAGAGAATTTTAAAATCGGAGATTTCGAGGCGCGCGGACGGTCGGGTCTACAGCATCGCACTCGATGAGTATTACGTGATTGATGGAGACTCGATTGAAAACCCTGCTCGGTTTGCAAACTACTCCTGTGCCGCAAATGGTTATTTTCAAAAGCAGGGTAACCGGCTCTTCATCGTTGCAGATCGAGAGATTGCTGCTGGAGAAGAGATAACGGTCGACTATGGTTGGGGCCTCGAAGGCATTTTGAAGAATAAATGCACATGCGGAACTCCATCTTGCTTCGGTTTCATCGTCAGCGAGCCCTATCGTCCAGCGGCGCGAAGGCTCCTGAATCAGATCATTCGAGGGCGGTCATACCGACGCCGAAATCCACCCTGCGGCCTCGTTCGTGGCAAAAAGAGATAGATCACGCTTCCGAAGATCCCGAGTAAGACGATCAGAATGACACCAATGATTTTGTTATTCTCCGATAATCTTCGGTTCCGAATGCAATGAATTAGGGACCATATCCAAATTACAAACAAGGTTAGCGAAAGCCCGATCATCAGGCTGAAAAGGAGAAAACTGGACAGCGATTCCACACTCATTTCGATTTGACGACTGATCGAAATATTACGACGATGCAAGGTTTTTGTGCTGCGATGATAGCCAGCGGAACTTTCTGATTGGAAGCCCCATTCTATAGAATTGAGACGGGGATTCCTGCGCGACGAAGGTTCGATGACCCGACTGTCGGCGCACGATTCAAGGGTCAAATCCAGAAGACTTTCTAACTAGGACTCCCTCAAGTGGTAATACAAAAGTCTGTAGAATGCATTGAGAGTTGACTTTCAGGCT
>JBCCBL010000175.1:0-6237 GCA_039034055.1 Verrucomicrobiota bacterium
GCCGCCCAGCAATCCATCGCCATAAAAGATTTCGACAAAGCAGACCTCTCCCTCTCCCGCGCAACCATGCTTTGGCCCCTCAACCCACGGATTGAACAATTTACTCTGGAAATGACATCCCGCGTCGATACGCGCAACGTCGCCACCACTGAATTTGACCGCATGTATGAAACCGGCAATTATCGCGCGCTCTACGATGATCGAGCCCGACTCGGAGTTGCTTTGATGACTGACTCTACACGCGCCGAAAAACTCAAAAGCGCCATCGACCGAGTCGCTAGAATCGACATATCACTCGCCCAAGCCCGTGAACTCTCTGCGCAAGAAAATCCCTACGCGGCCTGGGAACTCCTCAGCGCTGCCACTGAACTCGATCCCAAAGATGTTGAGCTTAATATTGCTAAATCTGAAATCGCCCCCCAGGCCGCCCGATTTGTCGGAAAACTCAACACGGCCAGTAAACTTGAGCGCGAAGGCAAATGGCCCATCAGCCTAGCCCTCTATCTTGCGGCACAAGACATTTATCCAGCCAGCCAAACCAGTAGAGAAGCTATCGAACGGCTCACTAGTCGAATCTTCGAAAGAGCTAATCTAATCGCCGAAGCAGCGCCCGAACCGCAGACTTTCTAGATCCATCTCGCGGCCTAGAGGCGTCCCAAATCCGAAAGCAGCATAAACAGGCAATTGAGAGCCAGTGCATGGGTAAACTTACCGCTGCGTCCCCACTCAACTACCTCATCCAACGGGGCCACGATCACCTCGATATCCTCGTTCTGATCCAAACTCAATGCATGAGTCTTCTCGACCGCCTCGACTTTAAAAAAGTGGCATGTATTGTTAAAAATTGCCGGATTCGGGAAACTACTCCCAATCGAAGCCACAGGCCCGCCCGTATAGCCAGTTTCCTCCCTAAGTTCGCGCAATGCAGCAGCCTTTGGATCCTCACCAGGATCGACAATCCCGCCTGGAAACTCCAAGGAAAAGGCCTCCACCCCGAAGCGGAACTGCTTCACAAGCACTACTTGCTCATCGGGAGTCAATGCCGCGATATTTGCCCATGACTTCGTTTTGACCGCATAAAAGTCATCCTCACGTTTATTCACCGGATGCCTAAACCGCCGGGCGACCAAATCAAAAATCCGCGTCTTGACCATCGGGGTCTCCCCCAAAAATTCCCACCGAGGCAGCGCCATCTACTCAGAGGGAGGGATCGTCACTGGTTGTCCAATACGCAGTCGGCGTGGATCGAGACCAGGATTTGCGTTCATGATTGCCTGGACCGAAACCCCATATCGCGAAGACAGGCGTCCAAAGGTATCCCCAGATTCGATGATATGCACCCCTCCTTCGCCCGAAACGACAGAGCTTTCCGGCGAGGCTTCGTCACTCGGACTCCCGGCATCAGTTTCGCTACGAGCTGCTCCGGACGCGGGTACGGTGATCGCCGTTTTCGGAATCTCAGAAATCGCCTCAGTGTTGGAATTGATTTGCGAGCGATTCGCCTCAATCGCGCTCTCGTAGCTGCCGAGTTTGCGAGCCAGCGAATCCCGATCCATCCGAGACCGGCTCTTCAAAGCCTCCACGCTGCTACTGATATTCGAAAGCTTTGACTCTAGGTCACCCATGCCCGCCGTAGCCGAAGAAATCTGCCCCGGCAAGGCTGCTTGCTCAGCGCTCAACCCCGCAAGGTTCTCCTCAAGAGCCCCAATTTTCTTCTGAGAAGACAGTCCGAAAAAAATACCGATCGCTCCAAAAACCACTCCAATCAAGGCTACGACCATAGGAATGAGGATGCCAGCACCTCCCGAAGACGCGGCCTCGGAAGCAACCTCAGGTTGCGAGGTGGTGGGAGAAAATGTCGGCTTAGTCGGCTGGTCTTCGGCTTCCATACCCGCCGAGCAAAGGACTTTTTGGAAATCAAGCAAGCATTCCGGTTTGACAAGCCGCAAATAAATCGGCTCTCTCTACGCCTTCCGTAAGGAACGGGGCGTAGCACAGCCTGGTAGTGCGCTTGGTTTGGGACCAAGAAGTCGCAGGTTCGAATCCTGTCGCCCCGACCATTTTACGAACTCACACGGGTCTACACCAAAGATTTTGTCATATAAAGGCCTGAGTGCTGCATAGTCTTTGAAGAGCCTTAAGAGACGTTCTCGTTGAAGCGGCGTGAGGTTTTCAGGATGTTTGCGAAAAAAGTCACGTTCTCAAGTGACTCGAATCTGCCACATGGCAAGTCTCAACAGTCCATAAAGTAAAATTAATGCATCATATTTACTTTATAACTTTTGAAAAGTAATTCTGCTCAGCAGTGATCAGTGTTTCTTTTAAAGTTTCGATGGTGGTTTTGACATGTTCAGGGAGCTTTGCGCAGTGCGCGCTACTCCTTAGATTGAATGACTGCCGAGTAACTACCTGTCGTCGATAAAGCAAAAATAAATCATTTAAATTACTTTAATTACCAAATTTATTGATAATCATCACTTCGCCCCTTAATAAAGTAATTTTATTTTATTATAATTACTTTTTGAGAATTGAAAAGGAAGGCTATGACATGTCCCGACTAGGAACCTACATCACTATTAATACAGCGGGAGAGCGTTATCAGGCATTCATGCCGCCTGCACTGCCTCCGGAGCCTCCCATTGACCTAAAACATCTACAGCCGCTTATTGTGAAGGCCACCAAAGCAATGGGAAGGTTGGACGGTGTAGCCGATGTATTACCGCACAGTAGCTTGTTTTTGTATTATTATGTGAGAAAAGAAGCCGTGCTCTCATCACAAATCGAGGGTACACAATCCTCGCTGTCGGACTTACTGATCTATGAAAGTGAAGATCATGCCGGCGTTCCGATTGATGATGTAATGGAGGTATCACGGTATGTGGCTGCGTTTGAACATGGCTTGAAGCGCATTCAAGAAGGCTTTCCTCTTTCATTGAGGTTGATACGAGAAATGCATGAAAAGCTTCTCACCGATGCGCGCGGTGCCAACAAGCAGCCCGGAGAATTTCGCCGAACTCAAAATTGGATTGGTGGCTCTAGGCCCGGAAATGCACATTTTGTTCCACCGGAACCAGAGCGGCTAATGGAGTGCTTAGATGCATTAGAAAAATATCTGCACATCGAAGAACGCCCCTATAGTTCGTTGATTGATGCAGGCTTGATTCATGTGCAGTTTGAGACGATCCATCCCTTTTTAGATGGCAATGGTCGTATCGGACGACTGCTCATCACCTTCTTTTTGATGCTGATGGGTGAAATGAAGCAGCCATGGCTCTATCTGAGCCTTTTCTTCAAAAACAACCGTTCAGAGTATTACAGACGCTTAGACGCCGTTAGACAGAGTGGCGACTGGGAAGGTTGGCTCGATTTTTTCCTGCAAGGGGTCGCTGAGACCGCAGAGCAAGTGGTAACGACTAGCCGCAACATAGCCGCATTAATCGAGGAAGACCGTCGCCGTATTAATACCCTCAAACGAGCAGCGATTAACGCACGTAAATTACATGATATATTATGTAAGCAGGCTATCATTTCTGCCAATGACGCGGCGAAAATCCTGGAATTAACGCCCCAAACGACGCGGGCGCTACTAAAGCAACTGGGAGAACTAGGTATTGTGGTGGACGTGAAAGGAAAACGGAAAGAGCGCCTCTATATCTATAGGCAGCTTATTCAGTTGCTTGAAGAAGGCTCTGAGCCGATTGCATATTCCTAGAAACCTCCTACGAAGCCAAGATCCTACGCGAAGACGCCCTATCTAGGTTCAGGCTTTAGCCAATAGCCAAGGAAGTGCCCTGACTTTACTGGACAAAGGATTCTTTAGGCTTGTTATTCGTTAGCTGTTATGGACGCAAGCAGGCTTCCTCGTCCCCCGTGGGGGGGCGATTTTCTCGGTCGAGCACTGCAACTGCTGTGCACTTTTGCTCGCCAACATGGGTTCCATGGCTCTCCATGCATATAGGTTCAAAGCATATTGCATATGTCCCAGATCTCCTCTCACTCAGAAACCTATGCTCCACCCGAGGATGCTATCATTCCTGGGCCGACGCCAGGGTCTGAGGGGCGTTTGAGCCTGAATCGGTGGGGATTCGAGGACACTTATTTTGAGATCGATTCCGGGAAAGTGCGCCTCGCGGGTGAGCGGTATTTGCACAGCGGTCAGACCTTCGATGCATTTTTTGATTGGGTTGACGATCGCGTTGGGATCGATTTGCGGGACAGCGAATCGAAGGCGTTTTCGTATCAACCCGAAAGTATCTCGGAGTCCCAGCTCAGTTCTGAGCACATTTCGAAACTGAGAGACATCGTCGGGTTCGACGGATTGGAGCTAGACAAAGCGCAACGCCTACGCAGAGGTCACGGTCATGCGCTTCAAGACATTTACGATGCGAACTTTGGGAGCTTTGAGCGCGTGCCTGATGCGGTGGTATTCCCGAGAGTCGAGAGCGAGATTGAGGAGCTGATTGAAGCAGCTAGCACATTGGAACTGTGTCTGATCCCTTATGGGGGTGGGACCAACGTCACTTTGGCGACGCGTTGCCCTGGTGGGGAAAGACGGCCAATTGTGGTGATTGATATGAAAAAGCTCAATCGGGTGCGCTGGATTGATCCGGTAAATCATATTGCCTGCATCGAGGCAGGAGCCACCGGGTCGGCAATTGAGAAGGTGCTCGAAGCGCATGGGTTTACGCTGGGGCACGAGCCGGATAGTTTAGAGCTTTCCACGCTAGGTGGGTGGATCGCGACCAAGGCTAGCGGCATGAAAAAGAACCGCTATGGCAATATTGAAGACGTCGTCATTGATTTCCGCGTGATTGCGCCGTCGGGTATTTTCCACCGCAATAATGCCTCATCGCGTGAATCCATAGGTTTCGATTATCGGAGTGTCTTCATGGGGTCGGAGGGACGCATGGGCGTCATCTCGAGCGCGCTTGTGAAAATTCACAAGGCACCGGAAGCGAGTCAATACGACTCAATGCTCTTTCCGAGTTTCCAGGCAGGGGTTGATTTTTTCTATGCGGTTAAGCGAAATGGGGTCTTACCGGCCAGCCTGCGCCTCATGGATAATAATCAATTCACTTTGGGGCAGTGTTTTAAGGAAACGCCGACCGGGTTGGCAGCCGTGCAGCGAAATATACAAAAAGCATTCCTTCAGAAAATTAAAGGTTTTGATCTTAGGAAGATAGCTGCGTGTACTGCTGTCTATGAAGGCTCACAGGATACCGTAAATTTTCAAAAGCAGACCATCGCGCGTTATGCGAAAGAGCATGGTGGTTTGATCACGGGGGAAGGGCACGGGCGGCAAGGCTATCTGCTTACATACAGTATCGCTTATCTGCGGGACTTCTTGCTTACTCAACATGTCTTAGCTGAGTCCTTCGAAACGACCGTGCCATGGTCTCAGGTCGAGGGATTGATTCAGGCAGTCATCAAATCGGCGCAAGACTCCCATGCCGAATATAAATTGGAAGCCATTCCCTTTGTCTCTTATCGTCTGACTCAGTCTTATGAGGACTGTGCGTGTCTCTATTTTTATTTGGCCTTGTACCTGAAAGACAAAGACAAACCCGATGTCTTGTATTCTAAAATTGAGCACAAGATACGTGAGGCAATCTTAGATGCCGGGGGCACCCTGTCACATCACCATGGTATCGGTAAGCTGCGCCAGGATTTCTTACCTCGTATCCAGTCGGCATCTTCCATCGCATTGAATGCGCAAATGAAGAGTGTGATAGACCCTAAAGATACTTTTGGGGTATGCAATCAATAGCAATTTGGTAATCGCTATAATTCTACTGGGTCAAATGGTCCCTACGGCTTTTTTTAACCACGAATGGGCACGAATCCACACGAAGAAATAAACTGTTCGTGCGCATTCGTGGTTCATTTTTAGCGTTTGGAGGAATGGGTCTTGGTCTTCTAATTCATTTTAGCAAGTAGAACTAAAGCGATAAGAGGATCAGCAAATGAAATTAGAATTCTTCAGAAATTCGGGTTTATTTGGGTCCCTCAGTGGTGAGCATAGACCTGCATACTAGCTCCGCTGTAAGGGACTAAGGTGATGCCAATGTCATCAATGCAATGGCCCAGGCATATTCTCCGTCGTGGCTGAGGGTGAGCCTGCACTTCAGTCCTGGCTCAACACTGTCCGGGAACTGTACCGTAGGCATGCCTGAAGCCTTTTTGCGCATGATCACTATCTGCTTCCATGGGCAGGTAAAATCTGGAATCGCTTGGCGC
>JBCCBL010000176.1:0-6182 GCA_039034055.1 Verrucomicrobiota bacterium
CGGATAAAACCCGGAATATCTCCGCGCCGTGGATCTAGCATACTCCGCGCGATATCCAAAATGATCACGATGCGCTCTCCATTTGAATGGATTCCAAAGAAATCTACCGCACTCACCCCCATCCTCAAGCCTCCCGCACTCAGGCCATTCAAATCGCCATGATAACTATAAGACCCAGCGCTCACTCGAGCGGATGGTGCCACATCGGAAAAATCAAACGTGATCTCCGGGGCATTGATCGAACTCACGGCTCGTGCCTCAATTTTTGGGAGATGGATTTCGGGCGTATTCTGAAGCCGCTCCTTAGACTGCTGCTGGTTATATTTAACCATCGAAACATCAACTGGAGTCGCGATGTTCGGAGCCATCAAGGAAACCTGCTTCGGTGCGACAAACCGATAAACCGTGAATCCACCCACGATCAAAAGGAGACAAACGTTCACCGCGATTCCAAGGGCTAGAGCCATTACCAGTTGGGCTTTCTTTCCTTTCAATTGGGTTTTCATAAGAGCGCTACGAATAGAGAGTAAACTAGACTTTTGGATAACAACACGGATGTGGACACTGCATTCCCCGAACAGACAACACTTTGATTTTTGTGATAATCGCCCCAAACTCTAGGACCATGTTTTCAACATACGACACATCCCGTAGCAAATTTCGAGCAACCTGAGGAATTTTGGCGGGGTGTTTGCATTTTTAACTAGTGCCTCTAGCCCCGCTCTACGCATTGCCTGGAAGCCCAGTCGCGCCGGGCATGAAATCCGTGAAAACTTCAAAGTCACTGCCTGGAAAACGGCGATGCAAATCGTACAAAAACTCCGCAGTGTGCCCTTCCTCCTCAATTGAATAACCAATGATATTCAACGTGGGCAACTTGCTACGATCACGACCGTAATGCTGCTCCGCTTTTGACTTCACCCACTCAACAAATTCTTCATTCCCACGCACCATTACATTTTTGCGCGGTTCCCGGCCCCAAGGAGGTCGCGGAAGTGCTGCGGTATCTTCGACGACTTGTGCATCGAGCCCCTGAGCGTCTCGCCGGCGCGTTTCAGCAGCGATTCGAGCGTCTGCTCGGTTCTGATGAGATTGACGCAAGCGCTCGTATTTCGCAACCTCGTTTCGTGAGGCTCTCGAGCGTCGCCTTTCATACTCCGCAAACCGTCTTTCATAATCCCGCCGTTCACTGTCGTTAAATTCTCGTGTAAACGCCGGGGTCCCATCGGTAATCATAAAGATCGCATCCGCACCTTGCTCAAAAGCAGCGAGTAAGGCCATATCCATCCGAGACGTTCCCCCGCGCGGTTTTATATCGGTGTACTGAGGCTGATAATTCCTCAAAAAGGTTGTGCGCCGCGCACCATTGGTAAATCGCCCCGCGTTAGCCTTCCAATAGGGGTCAATAAATTGAACCGCACGCTGTTTGTTTGCCGCATTCGCTAGGACTAAATCACTGCTCATCACATCCAAGCCATTGGAGAAAACCATAACATTGAACAAAGTAGCTGAATTTAGCTCGTCGACTACTGCTTCCAACCGCTCCTTAACCCGCGCATATCCTGGGATATCTCCGCGCTTCGGATCCAACATACTCCGCGCAACGTCTAATATGATAATGATGCGTTCCCCCTGAGACTCAATTCCGAAAAAATTCACTGCGCTGATCCCAAGTCGCCAGCTACCAGAATTAACCCCTTGAATGCTCCCGATGTCCTGCTCGACGCGATCCCCGACACTCACTCCTGGATTGAAATTTGCAACCTGGATATCGATATCGGGGGCAACCATATTGCCGATTGTGCGCGTTTTAATTCTCTGTTGACGGGGACGCTGGGAGTTTTTCTCACGTTCTTGGGTTTGACTCCTATTATATTGCACGGTTGGCGGCTCCAGAGGTTTGAGCGCGGGAGGAGCTTGGAGCTGCACTTCTTCGGGTAACACGAATTTGTAGACGGTAATCCCGCCTGCGATCAGCAAGATCAATCCGTTAATCGCACTTCCCGCGACCAGCGCCGCCATCATTCGGGCGCCCTTCTTCCGCTGCCGAAAAATCATAGAGCAATAATGCCTCGCTTTGGTTGGTTAGCGCCTAGTGAATCTGATTTCCCATTATCTCGAAAAGCGATCCAATTTCTGGTCAGCTGCCCAACGGTTCCCGTAATCCTTGCGGCTGAACCAATGCAAATTCCCAAGCAAATTGAGAAAGTCATAGGTCTTTATTCGACCCTAAAACCCAAAAATTGAGCAGCACTCGCTCAAAGTTCAGCCACAGCCCACCCTAAGAGCCCAACGGCTTTCCCCTTCAAACCTCAATCTCCGACGCGAACCAAGGCCGAATTCTGTCAACAAATTTATCTCAGTCCCTTATTTGAGTCAGCTGTTCCTCGGAAAAATCTGAGGAGAAGACTGCGCGTTGAAACCGTGTCCTTGCGGGTTACGCGACCGACAGACCGGGAGGGTTTTCGCGCAGAGACGCGTGCCCATTGTCGCCGATTATGTAGATTTTTCCGAGGCGAATTCGGACGAAACGCGCACACCTAAAAACCCGCACCAAAGGAGACGAGCGTCAGGCCGGCTTCTGCGCAAGCATTCAAAATGTCAATCGATCGCTGGTGCGGAGATTCGGGATCTGCCTGAATAGTGATCACCGTGTCAATTCCCATGCGTTGATCGGATGAGGCTAGCCTTTGAAGCGTAATCCTCATCTCAGGAATATCTGAATCGAAAGGATCATCTTTCGGAGATCCATTGAGCAGCAACTGGCCATCGTCTAAAATATCGATGATATGCTCGTTGGGAAGGTATTTGGGTTGAGAAACAGGAGGGATGTCAGAAGGAAGCTGAAAGCCGAGATCTGCTTCTTCTTTGATCAACTGAGTGGTGACCATGAAGTAGATCAGCAAAAGAAACACGACATCGATCATCGGAGTGAGATCGGGCTTATCTTCTTCGAGCAAAATATTTTTCTTCTTGGCCATGTTGCGTCGATTACTCCGCCTGAAAGGTTGCAAAGACGATTTCAAAGGCTCCATTTTCCGCGCACACCGCCATAGCATCACGGACGTATTTATGAGGCGTATTTGCATCGGCTCTCAAATACACCTTGTAGTTTGGAGCGTTGGTAACCTTATCCAAAACGATTTCACCCATTTCAGCCTCCGTCACCGGTACTGGGCCCGCGTAGAATTGGCCGTCTACCGTCACCGTAAAGGTCGAGCGATTCCCTACGCTATCTGGAACCCGAGACTCCTCAGCCACCGGAATTTCGATCTCAATTTTATCGGCCTGGATCACCACCGCTACCGTCATAAAGAAAACGATAAGCAGGAACACCACGTCAATCATAGGGGTTAAGTCTGGACTATTATCACTTTCGGGACGGTATGATTTCCTCGCCATGCCAATCGAAAATCTTTGGAGATTGAAGTCAGGTAGAATTAGAGCCGGGCGCTTCTCGCGGCTTGACTGAGACGGAAGAATACGTCTCCTACAACGCGATTGACCGAAGAACTGATTCTTCCAAATTTGTTTTTGAAATAATAATACGCAAGCAGTGCCGGTATCGCTACGATGAGGCCGGATGCCGTGGTGATGAGGGCCTCCGAAATGTTATTCGCGAGGACTGAGGGGTCGCCCATACCAATCGTAGATATCGAGCGAAACGCCTTGACCATTCCAGATACCGTTCCGAGTAGCCCCACCATCGGTGCAATAGCTCCGATTACCGATAAATAATTGATCAAAACAAAAGCCCCTGAAAGCTCTTCTTCAGCCGCATCATCAATCGCTTTTTCGATTGCAGTTTGATCCAATTCACCGTCAATAATCCGATTTAGACCCGCCGAAATGATGTTGATCGCAGGACTGCTACTTTCCTTGCAAATCTCCTTCGCCCCGTCTATGTCGAGGCGATCGATAAACGGCTCAAGCTCCTCAACTTGCTTCGAAGATAGGAATGCTTTTTCGCGAACTGCCATAAGGTTATAAACAATGAGACCGGTGCCGGCCATCGAAAGGATTCCAAGTGGGATCATCGCAAGGCCTCCTTTCGAAATAAGGTCCCAAATATCTGTGTCGGCAGACGGTTGGGATACGGCAGTTGTTCTAAGAGGATCATCTTGAGCAATGAGTGATACGCCACCAAGGCAAGCGATCCCGATTGCGAAATATACGATTTTTTGGATACGAGACTTCATATTATAACAGTTTAAACCAAGAAATTTAGGATAGTGAGGGATGTATTCGATTAACCCGCAGTTGTTTTCTCTTCGTCGGTGGCTAAAGGCTCTGGAAGCTGTGCTAATCGCTCTCGAGCCTCCGATGCGAAAGGATCATTCGGATAGAACTGTATCAGCTCTCGATATACATTACCAGCAACCTCGGGGCGACCCACCGCTTCATACGCGCGACCCGAAGTGAGCATTAATTCAGAAATCCATTCCAATCCCAGTCGCGAAAAGACGATGCCCTGGCTAATAGAATGCATCGCTTCGATAGCGTTGCCCTCGCGAATCATTATCAAGCCCTCGATCATACACTTCAGTGAAAATTCTTTGTCACGAGGTTCATAATCGTCTGTGAGACTTAGATAAATATTCGCAGACTCGATATTGTCTGCTTTTAAATAACAATATGCCGTCCACAAAATGCTCTCCTGGCGAAGTAGGCTATTTTCGAGAGTGAACAATCGCTCGTATATCGCCACTGCATCAATAAATTTACCCGTAGTTCTCAACTGCTTTCCAAAGCGCATCGCGACATCCTGAAGGTCCTTGCGATCTTCGTCTAATGGGAGTCGAGATAGATGGCGGAAGGCCGTTTTTGAATTATCCTCCAACAGCAGTAATTCCATGAGCGCGACCACCATTTCAGCCTGCTCAGCGGTGATTTCTTCGAAATCAAAATACTCGACCATTGCATCAGCCTCTGCAGAATTGCCCTGCTTGATAAGGGCCCCCAAATAGGTATTCAAAATTGCATGAAAGTTAGTCTGAGTCTGCGGGATTGAAAGAGCCTTTACCAAGGGCCAGACGATCGGACGAAGGGTATCCAAACCGTCTTTAGCCAAGGTCTCATTTCCGAGATTTTCAATGGCAGCCATTAATAATTTTGAGCGGCGCAATTGAATCTGGGATCTACCCTCGGCAAAGTGAGAGACAGGAAACGCAATCATCTCGGCCGAGTTCTGCGAATTCGGAGAACGGACCAAAACTGAGTTGTCGACGAAATCCACAAAAATATAATCCTGCCAGGTGGAGGCGTTGCGATTGCTGATACGAATCGAGGGAGTACCATCCATCACTTCAGCCCAAGGCTGAGCTTGGATCGAAAGTAAAACCGCGAAAGGCATCACCAGCAGAGCAGCGCGGAGGAATATTTTTGGCACATTCATTAAACGGGATTAGGATCTAGTTAACCACAAGCGTTTGGTATAGAGTTTCGATTTCTGGGAAAGCCTCGGTATTACGTATATCGGCAACTTTAATCGCCTCCTTCAGGGTCCGACCTGCATCTTCCCGAGCCCCCAGACTGATAAGCGTTTCAGCATCTTTAAGGTAAGCACGGGCCGTCCACTCCTTGAATCCAGAGAAAGCCAAAAAGACTCGCTCAAAATAAGCATGCGCTTCTTGAAACAGGCCACGCTCAAGGAAGCTCAATCCGATTTTATATTGGACCTCCGCTCGGACCTCCTTCCCATAATTTTTCCTGTCACGCAGGACTCGTTCGTAATTTTCGACAGCAGCCTCATGCTTTCCATCGACACGATAGGCATCGGCCAACAAAACGACAGCCTCGACAATCCTCAAATCCAAAGGGTATTGATCGCGGGCTTGCTGCAAGTAAGATTGTGCAGCCTCAAAATTTCCATAACCCAGTTCGAGTCTCCCATACTCCATCAGCGCTTTAAACTGAGAGGCTTCATCCTGGCGATAATTTGCAATGACGGCCTCCAACGCCTGCCGCGCCATCGGCTCCAGCGAAAGGTCACCACTTTTTCGAATATTTTCGGCCATCCATACCATAACCGATGGCGAAGCATATTTGAAATCTTCCCGAGAAAATGAATTGATATCTAGTTCCGATGCCCCGACCGCGACGAGCGCCTTTTGCATCCTCAACTCAAGGGTTCTTTGTCCTCCAATGGTAGCCTTATCGAGAATTGATCGAAAAATCTCATC
>JBCCBL010000177.1:0-6181 GCA_039034055.1 Verrucomicrobiota bacterium
GTCGTCTTTAGGGTCCCACTTTTATGTTCACGAAGCTCGCTGAACATTATTACTACGACCCACGCCGAGTAGATACTCACAGTGCCAAAAGGACCCTGAAGCTCTGAACCTTAAAAATCTCACTTAAGCAATCAGAGCGAGGAAGTAACCGTGATTTTGGAACGCCAAGACCTTCTGATTCTGATAATTAAATATTTGTAATATATATTAGGATACGTAAAGATTTTCAAAATCCGCGAGACTGAGCGACTCTCCCAAAAGGCTTTTTCAAAACACTCCTGTAAAAATCCCTAATGGACTTATTCTTTTGCGAAGATACTACGAATTTAGCGAACTAAATAATACCTTTTCGAATCGCCTTGCCCACCGCCCCGCTCAGCGAATTTACGTGCAAGCTCTTATAAATTTTTCTCACATGATAGTGCACTTGGTTGGAATCGATAGCTAGTCTCGTGGCGATTTCTTTTTTCTGTAAGCCTTCGGCCAGTTGCCGCAATATTTCCAACTGTATATTTTCTAAATCGTGGGCTCCTCTTTTCTGGGTAGTCTTGTTGAATACATCTAGCACCAGGGTTGCAATTTCACCTCCGAGTGATGAGCCGCCTTTGTGGACCACCTTGATGGCCCTAACGATTTCAGAAACTCCATCTGTTTTGAGCAGATATCCCATCGCTCCTGCACAGAGTGCCTCAAGTACATGAGCCTCATCTGACATCGCGGTAAGTGTGATTATATCGGTGGACGGCAGCCGTATCTTGAGCTTCTCAATCGCTTCAATCCCATTCGTATCGGGCATTATGATGTCGACGAGTGCGACATCGGGTCTCTCAAACTTCTTTTTCGCGAGGACCCGTTCGGTCTCTTCATAACTCGAAAAGTCTCCGACCACTGAGATCTCGGCTACGAGATCCAAAGCTGTTTTGAGATCATGACGATAATCACTATTATCTTCAATAATCATCACTCGGATTTCCGGACGGCCGGGGGGGTGAGGTCTTGGCTCAATCATTCAAGAAATCTGGGGCTGCGCTTTGCAGGATAGTTGAGGTTCGCAAAAGAGGATTCGTAGATATCTGGAGTTGAAGTTTAACTCAAGTTATTGGCTATGAAAACCGTCGATATTCGCCATAAGAGGGGGTTCAAGACCACGCTTATCGGGTGCTGAATTTATTCCATGGATTCGAGTTCCGCCATCGGCAGTATGAAACAACGCAAACCAGAAGAGAAATCAAGTTCAGAAAGACCCGCTATCGAGATCGGCGCTGGATTAATTCCCGAGTTCGCTGCACATATTTTACCTTTTCTATCTATTTACCACATACGCGTAGGTAATCTCGGATCCCTCCCTTGACCCGGACCATTTGTTTGTCATTTCCAATGACACTATAAGGTTGAGAACGTAACAGGGTTCTTACCCTTTGTTCATCAACCTCAAGAAGTAAGTGCCCGCTTAGTTTATGAATAACTTTAATAATCCGTAACTTGCGTAGATTCTAAGGGACTACAGCTTCCACCGAAAATTTGAGCCCTCGGGACATACTACTGGCAACAACGGATTCGTTCGCAGCTACCAAAATAACAAACAATGCGTCCATCTCTGATTGAAATTTATAGAGAGCCAAATCAAACCTAAATGCGCATACTAGCATCATTATACTTAACCTAGAAGCAGACCACTTGGGTCGGGTGGCAAGCAATCTCACTTCAAAACTACGATATAGGTAAGAACCCTCAACATATTCCACCAAAGGCCTTGATAGCGACTTTTTACTGTTCTGACATTTAAAAACGACATCACCCCTAAACGCAGCCAAAGTGCCAAATCCCATTATTGTCGGTTCGCTAAGCGCGAAACAGCAAGTTGATGGACCATGGGAAACCGTTAGCCTTACCGACCAAGCTGTCTCGTCTAGTCCAGCAGCCGTCGGTAAGAGTCTACAGCCTATCCTGGAACAAAGATTCCGGAAATTATTACTACGAAATTGTTGTGACTAACGATATGACACAATGGTGGGACGCAACTTCTGCTGATTCACCAGCGCCACGCCTCAAGCCGTCTACTCTGACTTCGAGTAAGGACCTAGATTATGACTTGAGGCAATTCAGCTTTGCGACAACAGATAAACCCAAATTCGTCCGGGTAAAGCTGAATTCGATACCCTAGATTCACGTCCTTGGAGCAGAGAACGAGATCTACATCGTTCGAATAAAGGCTTTCCTTGTAGATCTACCACAAGCCTGAAAGACTATCAGCAGCCGATAGTGGATAGCTTCAGCATCATTGAAAGAAATCAAAGACTGCAGCTGTTGAGCTTGCCTGGGGCCCTATTCAAGCGGATCAGTTCTCTTTTCAATACAAAGAATCGGGCTGGGGTCGGAGACGCTCAAAGCCGATTTCGATGAATGAGACCACAAACGAATGGTTGCTAAATCACTGAGAGTGACTAACGGTATCTCTCGGAAAGGCTCCTGGATTCGAATAGTCATCGATCTGAAGAGGCAGTTTTTTCGCAAATCAATTGAGAGACGGTTCCGGATTTCTCCATGATCACTCTCTTCAGGGCTCTCAAACACCCCCATCGCTCAACTCATGCTTCCAAAAACCCAGAATTTCATTTCAAACCTGAATAAGAAACGTATTTTTATCACCCTTCTGGCGTTAACCGCTGTCACTATTTGCGCAGAGCCCAGCACCTCGCGGCCAAATATCGTCTTTATTCTGATAGACGACATGCCTTGGTGGGGAACCTCGGTCTCTCAGCAGGCAGACAATCGCCAATCGACTTCGATTTTCAGAAATACACCTAACCTTGAAAAACTCGCAGCGCGTGGAATGACATTTTCAAACGCTTACGCCGCTGCGGGCATGTGCACACCTTCGCGCGCAAGCATCCAGACCGGACTGTCGCCTGCAAGGCATCTCTTATCGGGAAATGGGAACTTTCATGACGAGAACCCACTCGAAGTGATTTACGCCTTACGCTCTAAGGACAAGGGTGCTTTGCTTATCCCACCGGCACCGATGGGACACTTGGACTCGAAGTTCACGACCATCGGTGAAGTAATGCGTAAGCAGGGCTATGCGACCGCTCACCTTGGAAAATGGCATGTTTATGGCGGCGGCCCTGAAGAACATGGATACGATATCAGCGACGGGGAGACATCGAACAACGAGGGGGCCCCGAAAAGTGGCATTGCCGCGGACGATCCGAAGCGAATTTTTAGCATTACGGAGCGAGGCATCCAATTCATCGAAAAGCAGCACGAAGCAGGCAAACCCTTCTTCTGTCAAATTTCTCACTATGTGGAACACAATGCTCAAATGGCCCTGCCCGAGACCCTAGAGGCATTCGAAAATATGGCGCCAATCAAAGCCGTACAAAGCAAAAAATATCGAAGACAAACCGCCGGCCACGGGTCTGCGGTTAAGGACCTAGACACCTCAATCGGGCTGATTCTCAAACGCCTTGATGAACTCGGCATTCGCGATAACACTTATATAGTCTTCACCTCGGACAATGGCAAAGGTCTCTACAACGGCGATGACGGCATATTACGAGGAAGCAAATGGTGGCTTTGGGAGGCTGGTATTCGTGTTCCATTTATTGTCGAGGGACCAGGCGTCGAACCGCAGTCTCGCAACGCTCTCAATATTGTCGGCTACGACATGCTACCGACGTTTTATGAAATCGCCGGTGGTGATCCAAAAGAACTGGGCGACATCGATGGGACCAGTATTCTCCCATTACTGAAGGGCGAAAATCCTTCCTCATTTGACAGTCGACCCTTGTATTTTCACTACCCTCACAACCGAACGTCAACGCCTCACTCCGCCATCATCAAAGGAGACTACAAACTGTTGACCTTTTACGAAATCCCAGAATTCCCTCACCTTTTCAATCTTTCTATAGATCTGGGTGAAGAGACAAATCTCGCCGATCAAATGCCTGAACGTGCCGAAGCCATGTTGAATGAACTGAATGGCTATCTGTATCAATATAATGCATATTTCCCAAAACCGAACCCCAATGCGGATTCAAGACCTCGATTCGATCCAGAATCAAAGATGCCTCCACTATCGCGGGCCCCGCTGTAAATTCTACCGAATCTTAGCACACCTCATAAAGATCCGTATTTCATTGGTGCGCAGTAATCGGAACGATCGCCAAATTCCTGTGAATGCGCTCGAAAGGTGAGCGAACCTGATCAAAAAGTCTGAAAATTATCAGGTAAATCAATGAACAGATTTTCCGCCGGGATCTCTCGCCTGCTTACAGGACCTTCGTATTCGACCTCAAGGGAGAAGTCTCCGCCTGCTTGGTAATAATCGATACTAATCGGATAATAGCCGGCGGAAAGATAGGCAGAAGCCTGGCGTTCCTGTTCACCATTATCTTTGTAGGTGCCGTTATCTACATAGAGGTCACTACCATCACCACCACGCTCATCGATTTTTTCCCCAAGCCAAAGTTTGCTGCCATCATCCGACTTTAAAAAAAAAGTCCAAGTCCCTTCCGTCGGGATCAGAATGTAACCATTGAAACGAAGTCCAAAATCCTCCTGCTCGCGTGCCAAATCAGGACTTATTTCTGTAGCGATACCGACGTTGGCGGGAAACATTCTGGCCATGTCATCAGTGGCTTTATCAATATTGCTATGACTGTCTTGATTCGAAAGAATATAGCTTGCATAGCTCAGACCAGACTGTGGGAAATTTAAGGGAAACAGCATCGTTTGCGGAATTTCATGCAAGCCAATTCCAAGATCACTACATCCGTACCAAAGTTTCAAAGACTCAATGTCCTGTGCGTTGAAATACTGCACTTCGATAAGATGTAGACCGGCCCTCAAGTTGACATTCGCATACCCATTGAATGATCCGAGACCATCATTATCAATCAGGGGCGTGTCAGACTCTCCGATATATAGGCGACTTCCATCATCTGAGCCCAAATTAAAGGTCCAATCACCGTCCTCAAGAACGTAGACATACCCCCTAAAGCGCATTGCGTAGTTAGCAACTTGCCCACTTCCACTCGATGTTGACTGGGGCCTATCATCCAAATTCACCTGATCGCTAATTCCTGACTGAATGGGATCGAGATCATCAAAAAGAGTACCCGCCAGAAGCTGAGAACTCAAATCGACATCATAAGATTCATAATACAATCCCCTTACAGAATCATGTGGCATCAAGGCAGTCATTGGTACCTTTTGCTCAGGGACTTCGGGGCCTGAGTAGGAAAAATCAAAGTCATAGTCACCTCCGACATTAAAATATTGGACTTCGATCGGATAGCATCCTGAGTCTAAATACACAGAGTACTCAAGCGTTCGACTCGAATGAACGCCATCATTGTCAATGACGGGTATCGAATTATTATTCATGAAGAAACGGCTTCCATCGTCCGAAGTCAGGTAGAAGGTCCACATTCCGCTTGTTGGAATATGGATATTACCTCGAAAGCGCGCTGCAAAATATGCGCCTCCATAGGGTATGAAGAGGTCTATCTGCTCATTCACACCAGAACTAGAATGCGTTAAACTATCAAAGTCAGCACCTTCTAACTGCTGAAAACTCGAGTCTATCAGGTATGAATCGTATGAGATTCCATATGGAGGTCTGAAAGCACTTGAAGGGATCTCCTCCTTATTAACCCCAGGGCCCTCATATTTCAAAGACAGATGGCTACCCCCAGGGCCATTGTAGTATAAGAGATGAAAATCATGAAACCCAGCCGTCAGATAGGCGGTACCTTCGTCAAAACTGTATGACCCGGATCGATTTACCAAGGGAAATTCCGAATTGCCCACGTAGAGACAGCTACCGTCGTCCGAATCCAGAAAAAAAGTCCAGTTACCGCTATTCGGGACGTATAAGACGCCACTGAAACGCATCGCAAAATTTGAGCCCCCAGGACTCTTATCAAGGTTGACCTGAGAGCTGAATCCAACGCTCGTCGGCTGAAGGTTGTTAAATTCGGTAAATTGAAGATTTTGCCCAGTAAGGTCTACATCGTACGCCTCGAAATAGACTCCGTTATTCTGTTCAAAATATGCGAAAAGAGGAGGCAATCCAATTACCATCAACACGAATACATTAATGAGATTTCTAATTATTTTCATATCTAAGAATCTTTTCGAAGACTAGGGCAATAAAATGAGTATTGTTAGAGAAAGA
>JBCCBL010000178.1:0-6173 GCA_039034055.1 Verrucomicrobiota bacterium
AACATGAAAGCAAAATTTCCATAATAGACCGAGATAGTATAGGGTCTAAAGGCTTTATCCTCTGGTAGTTTAATAATGTTAGATTAGATTCGATCTGTCCAAGTGAAGATTGGCCCAACCCACCGAACACACGGTAAATGACATTCCAGAGGCAAAAAATAACGGATAGGCAACACCCTCGATAGGCCCATTTCCCATAGCCATCCTTATCAGACAAAGTGCTGCAATTCCAAAAACCGGATCCAGGATGGCCCAAAAATACCCTAGTTTAAAAGTTCCAAAGCGGGAACTAAGTTCGCGTGTAAACAGCGCGAACACGACCGACTTTTGAATCTCCCACGGGGTCTGTTTTCGAATAGTCACTGTGATTTATGCATCTAGACAATCTCCCAACGTGCCCTCCGAAATTATGACTTGTCAACGATTTTGAGCGGTCTCAGGTTGGAAGTTTCGACTCACCGCAATTGTTATGGTGGGTGTTTACAATATTTCACATGCGCCAAATTTTTCTCATCCCTACCGTAGCCTTTGCGGTGTTCTCCGGAGCGCTCTTGAATGGGCAAAGTGGTTCCCTGGAGCGCTCATCTGCCACCGGTTCAGAGCGGAGCACTAAAGAACGGGAAACCAACATCCCAAGCTCCACGCCCGGCTTTTCCAATCTTGAAGCTACGCGATTTTTACAGAACAACCCGCAAAACCAACGATCCTCCCCAGGAGGCATTGGGCCCCAGGGTATCGATTTCCGGCAGATCCGAGAGCCTGTTTTTTCGGGTTTTCCAATCGGAGGCGAAATCAATAGCCTCGTCTTCGGCGCGAGCCTTTTCGCGCGGGACTCGGCCCCCTCTTCTTTCACAGCCTTCAATCCAGATTACAAAATCCAGAATGGAGACCTGATCCGATTTCAAATCTGGGGGGCGACCTCATTCAACAGCATCCTGCAAGTCGATGCTCAGGGGAACATTTTTATCCCTGAAATTGGGCCGGTGACCATCGCCGGTGTGGAAAATAAGAATCTCAATGAGGTTGTCTCAGCCAAAGTTTCGGAAACCTACATCAAACATGTAAATCTCTACGCCAACCTCGAAACGGCTCAAGAGGTAAAAGTATATGTGGCCGGCTATGTGAATCGCCCTGGACTTTATGGAGGCCTGGCGAGCGAGAATCTCATAAACTACATCCGCCTCGCTGGCGGCATCGACTTACTGCGCGGAAGCTTCATCCAAGTAGATGTTAAACGAGGGGAAACGACACGCCATTCAGTGAATCTCTACGATTTCCTAACCCAGGGCTCGGTCCCCCTGATTCAATTTGCCGATGGCGACGTGATATTCGTCCATCCAATTCAGAAAAACCTCATGGTTGAAGGCTTGGTTAAAAATGCATTTCAGTTCGAATTTGGCTCAGAGACCCTTTCGGGCGCAGAACTTATCCGCCTCGCGCGGCCAGACCCCATTGCTACAACAGCGGTCGTCAAGCGCTCCCTGGGTGTAAAAGCATCAGTGATTAATTTGGATATCGAAGACGTCGCAGACTTCAACTTCCTCCCGGGAGATCGGGTAATCTTCTCCGCAGACCGTCAGAAAGATACCCTGCTCATCAAAATTGAAGGCGAGCATGACGGGGAAGGCTACGTCGTGGTGCCCTATGGCGCAACCATCGGCGATCTCTACGCACGTTTAGACTTTTCGGTGTTTTCAAACTCCGAGGCCATTCAGCTCTTCCGCGAAAGTGTGAAAATTCGTCAGAAAGATGCCATCCTGGCCTCGCTGCAGCGCCTCGAGAACAACGTATTATCAGCGCGCTCTAGCACCGCCGATGAGGCACGATTGCGCGCTGCTGAAGCCGAGCTTTTATTACAGTTTGTCGACCGTGCCCGAAATATTGAACCACTGGGACAAGTCGTCTTAAACGGTGAAAATTGGCGCGATATTCGCCTCGAAGAAGACGACCGCATCATAATTCCAGGGCTTTCCAACCTGATTATGGTGCAAGGAGAGGTGAATTTTCCAAACACTCAAGTGTTTCGGGATGAGTCCAAGCTGAAAGAGTATATCGAGATGGCGGGTGGATTCACGGAAAATGCCGAAAAGGACAGAATCATCCTCCTTCGGGCCAACGGAGAGATCAACCTCGTCAAAGAACGCCTCATCGGATCCTCCAAGTATGAGCTAAGCCCTGGAGACGAAGTGATCGTGCTTCCAGAAGTAGACAAGAAATACTTCCCACTCATTCGCGACATTTCTCAAATCATCTACAATCTCGCCATCGCGACCAAAGTCGTCCTCGACGTCTAAACCTGAGATTCCTAGGAAATGCAAGCGGCGTTCCTCCACCCCCTCCGCATCGCCCATATCGGCGTCATTTGTCTCTGCATAGGAGTCGAGGGCTACGCCCAAATGGAGCTGGAAACGCCATCGGCAATCCTCCCCGAGGAACACTTCCCAGATCTTAAGAATTTCCTAGGAGCCGCGACAAACCGCAAACTCAGCCGAGATTTACGCGCCTCAGAAGCCCGTGCACGCGAAAAAGCATCGGATGCCTACGGCCGAACCCGAGCCCACGCGGGGGTTTATGGAGCCTACGTTGTCGAAGACCGTGAAAACGAGTCCATCGACACCCGAACACGCCTCACCTGGGAGGTCGGCGCCGAACGCACCCTTTTTGAATTTCACGATGCTATTGAAGCCCGCCGCAGCCTCGGAAGCCATCAATCAAGGCAGTCAGACTGGATTGAACGCCAGGAAGAAGCCCGATGGCTGAGAGAACTCAGGTCGATTTTCATCCAACGCATCACGGCGGAGCAAGTCCTTGAAACCCGACAACAGGCCCTCAAACGCGCCGAGCGAGAACTCGAGACTTTAAAGGCTCTGCAAGCGGAGGGGCGCATTCCCGAACTCGATGTCCTGGAGGCAGAGCTTTTGGTGCGCGGCCTTCAGGAAAATCTGAAACTGAGTCAGAAACATACCTACCTCCTCCAATCGAGCTTACTCCGTTATACAGGTCTGAGTGAGATTCCTGCAGTCTCTCCAGCCGATCTCCAAAGGCTGAGGAAATCGCGATTCGACCCTCTTGACGACCACGACCTTTCATTGCCGGTGCTACGCGCTCCCTCGATTGAACACCTGGAGAACGAAATTGCCCTGTCAGACGCGCAATCCCGAATCGCCGCCTCCGATGCACTCCCGCGCGTCTCCTCATGGGCTCGAGTATACCAGGACGAACTCCAGGGACCCGAATTCTCCGGGACCGTAAATCGAACGAACTATGAGGCTATCATCGGGGTCCGCTGGAATTTCTGGGACAGTGGACAGAGTCGGAATCTTGCCCGCGCCGAGCGCCTCAAGGGTCAACGCCTTGAACGATCCCGAGAACGCCTCCTGGCCAGTTTTCAGAAGGATGCGCGCAACCTGCAGTATATCTACGAGACTGCCACATCTGCAGTCCGCATGGCGGAGGCCACCATAAAGCTCGAAGAGAGGCTGCTCACCGCTCAAGAACAGGCTTCGTCAAATCAGATCGAACTGCTACCGGTATCGCTTCAGACGCTTCTCGCAGTGTGCGAAGCAGAGACTGCGCTTTGGGAAGCTTACGCCCAAGCATGGGATACGCGCAGTGCATGGATGCTCTTCGTCCACGGAGATCCCTTCGTCGAGCGCTGAAACGCCGAGACTCTAAAAAATCCCCGTCCGTGCAAAGCGTTTGAGGCGCACCCACCGGCCAAGCAGCACTGACCTCGCCCCACCTGATTGATCTCCGCGACGCCCTGAATTTTTGACTTTCCAGCAAGACATTAGTCCTACATGTTTCCTGCACACCCATGGCTGATGCCCTCACAGAAAAGCTGACTCAAGCTGGCAATACTCCCCTTGCCGACGGCTCTACAGACGCCGATTCCGCCCTAGTTTCCCGCGTCCAGGAGGGAGACGTTTCCGCATTTGACATCCTGGTGGCCCGCCACCGAGAACGCCTATTCTCAATCATTTATAACTTAACATCGAATCGCGAAGATGCCTCTGATTTGACCCAAGACGCGTTCATCAAGGCATTCCGCTCGATTCAGCGTTTTAAGGGCAAATCCTCCTTTTACACTTGGCTCTACCGCATAGCCATCAACACCACCTACACCTACCTAAAACGTAACCGCCTGCGCCGCTTCTTTTCGTTAGAAAATGCTCAAGACGAAATGAGCAATTCAGAAATTGTCGAGACTCTGACGGCTAAATCAAAGACCGACAAACCGACCATGATCGCCGAACTTCAAGAAAAATTGAACGATGCGATGCAGACTCTGTCTCTTAACCATCGCGCAGTAGTCACACTGTTCGAAATAGAAGGTATGAGTCACAGCGAAATTGCAGAAGTCATGAATTGTTCCGTCGGGACCGTTCGGTCACGCCTCCACTACGCAAAGCAGGAGCTTCAGAGCGTTTTAAAAGAATATTTGCAGTAATTTCTATCCTATGGACCCGAAAGATATTGAAGCAAATGCTGAATCAGTAGCCTTGGAAGATCTCCTGAGATTGAAACGGCACGAGCGCCCAGATCCACAATTTTGGACACAGTTTGAAAGCGACTTTAAGAAACGCACCCTCCAAGAACTGGTCGCAAAACCGAGGTTCCGAGACATGCTCGGTCAATGGTTCCTCCGCTCGGGATCACGCTGGATTCCTGCCGGCGCGGTAGCAGCCGCCGCACTCTATTTCGCTAACGGCATGCTGATACAGGGACCCGCCAGTGTCCAAAACTCTCCTGAAATCAACCCCACTCACGCTGTGGCCCCAGAATTGGCCTCGCTCGCCTTTGAAGACATTTCTAACAAAAGCGGGAGTGAGTTGGAAATCATCCCAGAGGATTCTATCGATTCATCGGAGTCTTGGACCGAAGCAAAAGCGGACTTCACAGTGGATGTCATAGTCGTGGAGAAAAGACCTACTGATTATTCAACCGACTTCAGTTCAGACACCCTCACCCTGAATCTGGCCGAGCCTGCCAGCTATCCAGAGGATGTGTTCACCTCAAATATAGCGACACTTTACCCAAGTGCCTTCCGGCTCGGGATGTGATTGTTAATAGCCTCCTGGGCCTTCATGTGAGGCTACGAGATCCCTCTCGCTGTGCGCCAAATTCTCTGCTTATTTGTCTTTATCATTTCCTGCTCCGGCATCGGCCTAGCCCAGAGTGATTTCCTAACGCTGCAAAAGCGCATCCAAGAGCTATTCGAACAATACAAAGGAGCGGTCGTTCGAGTCGAGGCCCTACACACCGAGCCGACCGAAATAGACTCCGACCAACCCATTGCTACGGTCAAATATAGCACCGGATTTTTCATCAGTCGTGAAGGCCTGATCCTGGCAAGTGCCGGACGAGTAAAGGGATCCAAACGGCTAACCGTCGTCCATCAAGGCACCCAATACCTAGCGGAACTCATCGCGATCGATGAGCAGACCAAAATAGCCCTTCTCAAGGCGGTCTACCTGCCAGATCAATTCGACTTCCTCAGGATGAACGAGTCGCCAGCCTTGCCAGAGCCCGGCACCCTAACCCTCGCGATCACGTGCCCGCTGACTTTTTCCCCATCGCCCAAGATGGCCTTGATAACCGGACAGGATACGAAATTCGAATACAAACTATTTCCGACCACCCTGCTGCGCGTCGACTCTCCGGCTAACAAAGGAGAAATCGGAAGTCCGATCATAGACTTACAGGGTCGGCTCGTAGGTATGTTCTTCGCCACCCTCCCGGAGATCCAGTCCTCTTTTGTCATGCCGGCCGGAGCCATCAACAAAATCAAGGACGATCTCCTCCTAGAGGGTCGTGCCTCGTACGCCAGTGTCGGTATTGAAGTTGGGCAACACTTCATCCGAGGTGGCAGATCCCGAGTAAAAATTCTCGATGTCATCGAAGAATCTCCGGCCGCCACAGCCGGCATCGCGAAAGGAGACATCGTCCTAAAGGTAGGTGACTACAGCATCAATGACTTCAGCGATTTCCCCAACGCTATGTTCTTCATCCGAGTCGGCGAATACGTCGATATTGAAATAGAGCGAGACTCCCAACGAATCGCCTTCAATCTGCCCACCATCCGACGTCCTGATGAAGACAGGCGTATAAAAATCCGCGCCATCACCGCCGAAGAAGCCCAAGATCCAGGAGAACCCAAAGCCCAGATTCAA
>JBCCBL010000179.1:0-6152 GCA_039034055.1 Verrucomicrobiota bacterium
CGACGAGGTAGTGTGGTTGGTTCTTGGTTGCTAGATTTATCCGCGATGGCATTAGCTGAATTACTGGCCCCACTGCGGTGGGGAAGACTGAGCTTTCATTGAACTGGGCTGAGCGCAACGATGCGGAGATTTTATCCTGTGATTCATTGTTGTTCTACAAGCACATGAATATCGGAACGGCCAAACCTAGTCAGCTTGAGTTGGGCCGTGTACCCCATCATGGGATTGATCTCGTGGAGCCAGATATGCGCTATGATGTCGGCGCGTTCATTGAGTATGCCCAGGGAGCGATCCGGGATATCCATGCACGGGGGAAACGGGTCCTGGTCACCGGGGGGAGTGGATTCTACTTAAAGGCTTTTTTCGAGGCGGTGACCGACACCATTGAAATTCCAGACAGCATCAAAACTCGGGTCCTTGCGGTCTTTGATTCAGGGGGCAATGAAGCGGTGCTCGAGGCGCTTAGGTCCATCCCGGGAAACAGCCTAGAACACCTTGATACCCATAATCCGCGTCGCACCGTCCCGGCCCTTGAGCGATGCCTTGCGAGTGGCTTGACCTTGCAGCAGCAGCGAGCCCAATTTGCCGAAGCCAAGTCAGCTTTTTCTGAATACGAAAAACATACCGTCGTGCTCACACGGGATCGCGATGCACTCGCTCAAAGGATCGAAATTCGAGTCGATCAAATGCTGGAGGCGGGGCTGGTCGAAGAAGTCAAAGTCCTCCGCAAGCTTGGCTTCGAAAAAAACACTTCGACCGCTCGTTCCATTGGGTATCGGGAGGTTATTGCTTGGCTCAACGGCAAAATTGACAACGAGGCTGCAATGCGTGAGCAGATTATCATTAATACACGGCAACTCGCACGAAAGCAGCGAATTTGGCTCAAGGGACAAATACCTGCCGATCAGACTATCGATCTTGATAGAGTGACCTCTCAAGAAGCCCTTGAGGCAATGCAGCTTGGAGGTGCCTGAGGCTTTCTCAGACGATTCATCACGTCGTATGCCTGAAGGATTCTATGAGCGCAGAAGCGTGGCAGCCTACTGTTGCTCGTCTTGAGGAGAGCCTTCTTCAATCAATTTCGAAATAATCGAGCGGCCAAATGAATTAGCCATGCGTGTCTCGAATTGTTCGATACGCGTACTGATCTCATCGGACTCTACGTCTACTTCAGGTATCGAAACATTGGATATGTAAACAAAATATCCTTTGGAGGCCGCAGTCAGCATCGGTGAAATTTCTCCGACTTCCATGCCCGGAAGTGCGGCTGTCACGGCTGAGACTAAGCCGTCGCGACGGTCGTTTGATTTGACTCCATCAAAGGTGGTCAACACCGAGCTTTCCATTCCCGCGATCGTTGCCAAATCTGCACCTTCGAGGAAGCTTTCGGCAAAGGAATCCAGGGTGGGCACGAGGCTTGAGGCGTAGACCGCGCTGCCGAATGGCTCACCCGCAGCTACCGATGCTTTGAAGGCCTCGCTTAACTCCGCACCCTTTTCATTGAACAAACGATCTTTTTCGGCCTGACGGTAGTCGTTGTTTACCCGCGCTTTTACGGTTTCAAACGCGGGGATTTCCGAGGGAATCCGACTTTTTAGGAAAAAGACTCCCATGTCTCCGTTATTCAGACGTATCGCATCGGTGTAATATTTTTCAGGACTCAGTGCATGAATCGTCGTTACAATGTCTCGAGGCATATCCCGACCGAGCCTCACTGAAGAGGCATTTGCAGCGACCTTACCCAGCTCTTGTAGTTCGACTTGGTAATTCTCTAATATTTCATTGAAAGCTTCGGTGCCGAACCCGGCTTCTGAGGTGTAGAGTTCATAAGCCAATGCACTTGCATTTTCTTCCACCGCAGAGCGAGCCCGCTCTTCCTTAGCTTCAGACAAATAATCGGCTTCGACCGCGTCGCGCACGTCGCTCACGGAAAATTCCTCCTCAGCGAGATCCTCGGGCTTGCTTGCCAAATACTTGCTGCGGTTGGCGTCGAAATAGGTAGCGAGCGCCTCCTCAGTGGCGGTAATTTCGAGGCGCTCCGCGGTCTCTGACACACTGAAGCTGACCCAGGCGGCATCCACTTTCTCAGGGATTTCATAGCGCGTCTGGTTGCCGTCGAAGTAAGTCGTGAGCAACTCATCAGTGATCTCAATCTCAGGATCGAAGGTAGATTTGTCGAATTCAGCAACCGAGATATCATAGGTGGTGTTTTCGACTTGTTCGGCCAGGAAGGCCTCAGATTCCAGAGCGAACCCTTTGCCGTTCAAGAGATCAGTGACTTTAGATATCCGATAGGCTTTGCGGAGGGCGCGCTCAACATCGGCCTCGCTGACCCTTGGGTTTGTCTCAAAATTATCGATGAATTCGACATAGGCACTATTGTCGAAAGACCCATCAGGCTTCTGAAAGAGGGCTAGATCGGGGACAAATTCGCGCACTTCGCGAGGCCCTGGTTCGGGAATGTTCAAGGTATCTGCCAGGTGAATCAAAGCGATCCGGTTGATGACCAGGAACTGGAGCATCTGCTCATTGAACGGGGGACGCCCGGTTTCCATCTGCGATCCAAGCTCGGTGTCGAGAATCCAGTCGTCGACCTGATCACGGTTTGCGAGATCCACGCCATAGAATACAGCATCAGGGCCCGTCCGCTCGGCACCCGCAAATCCAGGAGTATTTCCAATGGTGAATACGAAAGGAATGAGTAGCAAAACGAGGAGAGCGACAAAAATCCAACGACCATTTTTGGCCAGTTGGTCTTGAATCCAAGAGATCATGATGAAAGTGAAAGCGGGTTGAATGAGTCCAAAGTTTGATGGACGAACCGATGTAACTGGATGAGCCGGGCGAAACTGTCAACTTTTTGCCGGCTCGGGCTCTTTGCGACCCGTCTAGAATGCAAGATATTGAGGCAAGTCCCCGGAAATTGCCCCGTATGCCAGATAGCCGCTGCCTCCCAATAAGCAGAGGATGCCGATAATCATACTCGGGAGATTCAAAGTGAGCGTGCACAGCATCACTCCCATGCTAAAAGCGAATACCGACCACGCATAATCATAACCTTGCAGGGACCAGAAAAAATATCCGAAAAAACCCAATCCCAGCATCGCCCGGAACCGGACAAGGGGAAATATCTCAGAAGCACTTAGCAAGAGGCCGAGACCGAAAACCACGTCGACCACAAAGACAAATACCAAGGGTCGTGAAATCAGGTGCGTCCAATTCCGCTCGTTGACGATGCCCTGGAGGAATTCAAAATAGCTCCAGCCAATAGCAAGCGCGAACAGCAAAAACGCGAGCCCTGTGGCGGGCATACTCAACCCGGCTGCCTGGTGCTTTTCACTACTCCTCCGCTTCAAATATGCAGTATCTGCCGTGAGGCCCTCGGCGCTATCAAGGACCTCAGAAACCGAGACTCCGGTCTCCTTCTCTTCCGGGGTGTCCGTAGGTTGCTCAGTCTGCTTTTTCTGAGAATCGGGTTTTACGAGCCTGAGCCTGATACCGCCGTCTTTTGGGAAAAGCCTCTCATGAAGATCCGGGACATCTTCAATCGTTTTCCAAGATCCCTCGCCTTCTAAATAAACAAGGGTATCTGCATCAATTTTTCCGGCATCCGCCAGAGTAGTGAGCTGATCCATGTCAAAAGGGCCCCGATTTTCATCGTTGTCGATGGTACGAATAAAATACTCCTCGGTCATGTATCGCGAAATTCTTAGATCATCAACGGTCTGATGCTGTGGGGGTTTAAGGTGTCGAGGGTTCGGTTTAAGAGGTTTATGACCTCAATGGTCCCAGCCCAGCTTATTGCGGACCACGTCAAACGGGACGTAATCCAAGCTGTGAATCAAAGTGAGTTTCTCACGGCAGAGACTGACTTCGATAGGAAAAAGATCCTGGCAGTTCTTGATGATACGGCCATCAATCGTTACTTGAGGAGGTACCCCGTTGTCGCGGACCGCCACCGACAGTTTGGTATCAGCTCCAAACACAACGCTACGATTACTCAGCGTATGCGGGCACACCGGAGTCATTGCGATGATTTCAGCTTCGGAGTCGATCAAAGGCCCACCTGCGGAAAGGTTATAAGCGGTGGAGCCCGTAGGTGTCGAAAACACCAAGCCATCCGAGTAATACTGGGTAACCAGCCGGTCATCCGCAAAGACATCAAGTTCAATGAGGCGGTTTCCCTCAGCACTTTTAAAAACCACATCGTTGAGCCCAAGCTCCTCGGCCCCATCGCAGGTAACACAGCGCAACATGCAACGCTCCGAACGCTGATTGCGACCTTGCAGGATCTCCAGCAGCTTCTTCTCACCTTGCTTCGCTGAGGAAGTAGCCATGAATCCCAGCTTTCCCAAATTGATTCCCATCACCGGCACTTGGCTTCGAAAGGCTTCGGGAGCCACTCCCAGCAGTGAGCCATCCCCCCCAATCACGCAGCAAAGATCAGCATCAGACAGTGCCCCCTCCAAAATCGGGTGATCAAGGGTAACGGAGGCCTGCACGCCTACTTCGGTGGCTGCCTGCTTCAGCGTATGAGCCAAAGCCTCAGCCCCCTTTTTGGAGCGATTCACTACTATGCACAATCTCTGGAAGGCGGTCATGTCCTGGAGATTAAAAAAGCCACCACGTGCCGGGCAATCAACGGAAAAGCATTATCAAGTTTGACCTCCCTGAGCCAGACAGCCTTAAAGCGCTCATGGCGTTCATTGATTCCCTCTTTATTTTAGGCCCGATCCGTAAGGCAATGTGGCAGGCCTGGTACCCATTCCTGACTCGTAAATTGAGAGACGAAAACGTCACATTTCTCAATTACGCCTACGAAAAATCACCGCCTTGGGGAATTCCCCTAAACAAAGAAGACGCCCCAAACCGCGCCTGTATTCAACTCTACCATCACGTCGCCGAACAAATCGACCTCAAGGACAAAACAGTCCTTGAAGTAAGCTGCGGTCATGGCGGCGGGGCCAGCTATATCACACGCACCTTCAAGCCCAAACACTACACAGGCCTCGACCTCAACCCTACCGGAATCGCTTTTTGCAAAAAGCACCATAGCATCGAAGGCTTGGAATTCCTCCAAGGAGACGCTCAATCTTTGCCCTTCAAAGACCAGAGTATCGATGCGGTGATCAACGTCGAAGCCTCCCACTGTTATCCAAGCTTTCCAAAATTTCTCACCGAAGTGGAGCGGATACTCAAAGCAGGCGGGTCCCTACTCTATGCAGATTTCCGATTCTCGGACCGCTTCAAAGAGTGGGAAAGCGCCATCCAAGGATCCCGCCTTCAGGTAAAACAGGAACGCGATATCAGCCCCCAGGTGCTCAACGGGATGGACCTCAATTCCTCGCGATCACAAGAACTCGTGCGGCGCCTGCTGCCCAAATTCATGCATGGGCTGGCCGGAGACTTCGCCGGGGTCCAAGGATCACGAATCTACGAGGCCCTGAAGTCTGGAGAACTCATATACAAGTCTTACCACTTCACAAAAGAGTGAAGGACTAAATCTCCCGAACAATCCACCTAGCTCCCAACATTCTGGGCTAGGAAACTGTCAACAAATTTAATCCCGTCCCTTATTTTGAGTTTCAAAATTCTGTGGCTGAACGAAGTTTTGCGTTATTAAAGTTGTCGAAGAGACCGCTTATCCGTAGCTTCTCGCCTCCGTTTAATTCTAGAATGCCACAGACGACCGCAGACAGCTCGACCTTTGATTCCATCGAAAGCGCGATCCAAGATATCGCCGATGGACGCATGGTAATTGTCACAGATGACGAGAATCGCGAGAATGAAGGCGATTTGATCATGGCCGCATCGAAGGCGACACCTGAGGCTATCAGTACTATGATCCGCTACTGCAGCGGAATTATCTGTGTGCCGATGCTGATCCCGCAACTACAGGCCCTCGGCATCCATGCGATGGTAGCGGACAACAAGGACTCGTATCGCACCGATTTCACCGTCACTGTGGACGCTGCGGAGGGCATCACTACCGGCATCAGCGCATACGACCGCGCCCTGACCATTAACATTCTAGGCGATCCAAAATCCAAACCATCCAGCCTCGTCCAACCGGGTCACGTATTCCCCTTGCGAGCCAAGTCTGGAGGAGTCTTGGAGCGCGCCGGACACACCGAGGCAGCCGTCGATCTGGC
>JBCCBL010000180.1:0-6145 GCA_039034055.1 Verrucomicrobiota bacterium
GAAGGATGGCAGACTGCCCGAGCAAGGATGCCGTTTGAACCGATCACGCTGATGATCACTGGTCTGGCTTTGGCGATTTCGAGCGGCTTTTTCGGTCTCTTATCAGGTGGAGGGTTTCTGCAAGGTATTTGGCTTCCATTTTTTGAGGTTCCGATACTCGGGTATGTGAAGCTAGGGACTCCACTCCTATTTGATGTCGGCGTTTATTTTGTAGTGATTGGATTTACAATTAAGTGTGCAGAAGCATTAGGAACAGAAGGGGAGTAGAATGGATTTTTTGATTTCTATATTGATTGGTACTCTTTTCGCAGCGGGTGTATTTTGTATTTTGAGACGAAGCATTATGCGGTTGATTATCGGTATCATGCTTTTGAGTCAGGCCGCGAATTTACTGGTGTTTGCTGCCGGAGGTCTGACTCCAAGTGTGCCTGCTTTTTCGGATACGATTTCGAAAATACCGCCCAGTGGGCACGCAGATCCGCTACCCCAGGCCCTGGTGTTGACGGCAATCGTCATCGGTTTCGGTCTGGTTATTTTCTCCATTGCTCTATTGCTGAAGGCCTATCGGGCGGTTGGCAGTGAGGATATTGATTCCTTCAATCAAACCGACAAAATCTCATGATTTGGCTCCTTGCTTCCATTCTAGTGCCCGCTGTGGGGGCCTTATTTTGTTTGATGACGAGTTCACAGACTCGAGCAAATCAGGCTATCGGAGTGCTCGCATCGCTCGTCTTATTGGCCACGTCGACTGGGCTTTTCGTAGAGACTTTGGCTGCGGGGTTCGTTTCAACGCAATCGGGGGGCTGGGTAGCTCCATTTGGCATCACCTTAGTCGTTGATCTTTTTGGGGCTTCGATGGTTTTGATCACTGGAATCGTTGCCGTTGCTGTCGCCATTTATTCATTAGTTGATATTGGAGAAGATCTGGTCCGAAAGCATTACTTTGCCTTGTTTTTGCTGCTGATTACTGGGGTGAATGGAGCCTTCATCACCGGTGATTTGTTCAATATGTATGTGTGGTTTGAGGTGATGTTGTTGTCATCCTTTGTTCTAATCACATTAGGAGGGACCAAGTCTCAGTTTGAGGGTGGGGTGAAGTATCTTGTCATAAACTTGCTCTCTTCGATCCTTTTCCTAGGCGGAGTGGGTTTGATTTATGGTAAACTTGGAACCCTCAATATGGCGGAAATTGCCCTACTGATTTCAGAATCGGAAGATGCTTTTTTGATTAACAGCAGTGCGATGTTATTGCTGGCAGCGTTCGGTGTGAAAGCGGCCATGTTCCCCTTCTTTTTCTGGCTTCCGGCGTCATATCACACACCCAAGGTTGTGATCTCCGCACTGTTTGCTGGACTGCTTACGAAAGTGGGTGTCTATGCGTTGATCCGAACATATACTCTTTTATTCAGCAGTCAGTTCGAGGTCGTGCAGACGATTTTGTTATTTTTGGCGGGTGCTACTATGGTAACTGGAGTTCTGGGAGCCGCTGCTCAGTATGAAATTAGGAAGATCCTGTCATTTCATATTATCAGTCAAATAGGGTATATGGTGATGGGGCTTGCCATCGGGAGCGGCTTGGCACTCGCCGGTGCGATTTTCTATACGCTCCATCATATCATCGTGAAGACTAATTTGTTTCTTCTTGGAGGGATCATTATGCGGCGGTGTGGGACTGCTGACCTTAAGTCAATTGGCGGACTCTATAAATATGCACCGGGCCTCTCGCTGCTTTTCTTTATCCCGGCTTTTTCGCTCGGAGGTATTCCGCCTCTGTCGGGTTTTTGGGCAAAATTCAGTGTGATCAAAGCGGGTCTGGATGAGAGTCATTATATTTTGGTGACGGTGGCTCTGTTGGTCGGGGTTTTGACTCTCTATTCGATGACTAAAATTTGGGCTGAGGCATTTTGGAAAAAGAGCCCTTCTGAGCGTGAGCCATCGGAGCCGGACGCACAGAGCAGTCACTGGTCGCTCATGGGGCCCTGTGTAGCGCTGGCGCTGATCACGGTAGGAATTGGACTATGGAGCGCACCTCTTTTTGAACTTGCACAGAATGCGAGTATTCAGCTCCAGCAACCCAGTATGTATATCGAACACGTATTGAAAACTTACGCGGAGGAAGCTTATGCGAGCCATCATCCTTAGGCTGTTTCATATCATAGAATTCTCTTTTGCCTACATATGGGAGGTGTTTAGGAGTAATATTGAAGTGGCTTTTGATGTGATGACGCCGCGTCATCGAATGAAGCCGGCAATGATCGAGATTGAAATTGGGGATTTGTCTGATCGCGAACTTCTAGCCCTTTCGAATTTGATTACGATGACTCCAGGAACACTCTCCATTGATGTAACTGAAAACCGCGAGAAGCTTTTGATTCACGCAATGTATGCCGAAGACCCAGAAGCATTGTCTAAAGAAATTTCGGAAAAATTTAGAAGGAAGATAGCCAATGTTTTCTGATATCATCCCAATTCCGGAATGGGTTATTTTCGTAATTCAATTGATCCTGGGTATCGCTATGCTTTTGTGCGTGATTCGGATCATTATGGGACCCAGTTTAATGGATAGGATCGTCGGCTTAGATCTACTGGCGGCGCTCATTATGGCGCAGATTGTCACGCTAGTACTTGTAACGGGGTTTCTTTCATTCTTAAACGTCGCGGTGGCGATCGCGGTGATCAGTTTCATCGCAACGGTCGCACTCGCGAGATATCTTGAACAAAGTGACGATTCTGAATCATGATCGTAGTTGCATCGGGTCTATTAATCATTGGAAGTATATTCGCATTGATTGCGGCTATCGGAGTGGTGCGCATGCCGGATTTATATTGCCGTATGCATGCGGCGACCAAGGCTGGGGCCTTTGGGGTGAGTCTGATGTTGCTGGGCTTAGTCGTTGTGAATCCTTCAATACGTGTGCTCATTCAGAGTGTTATGATCATCCTTTTCTTTTATCTGACTGCACCTCTCGCTGGCCATATGATTGGTCGTGTCGCTTTACAACGAGGAGTTCCTTTTTGGAAGGCGCCGGAAGCGGAGGGTATCGATCGCAGAAAAACGGAGAGCGAAGATAGCAGTTTGAAAAAAGATAGCCGGAGCCTCACGTAAACAACACCTCGGGCATTCGCGAGGTATGAGCCTCGTGGCTAGCTTCTTCTTTGAGGGCGCAATCACGAAAGTCTTTGGCAGTTTCGAAGAAATTGAATAAGCACTTGACCGCATATGCCTTTCTAGGAATATACGTCATGTGGAGAGTTCGTCATTTTTCAAGGCATTGAGTGATACGCAGCGCTTGCGAATTGTGAATTCGCTGTGTGTAGGTCCTTTGTGTGTATGCCATTTTGAAGAGATTGTCGAAGCCGAGCAGGTTAGGGTTTCAAAACAACTTCGGTATTTAAAGGAGCAGGGGATTGTTAAGTCTGAGCGAGTTGCGCAGTGGATGGTGTATTCACTAGTGGAGCCTGAAAATGAGGTCTTGAACGCGACCCTGACCGCACTGCAAACAGACTCCGACATGGCTGATGTTTTACGTGGAGACCGAAAGCGACGTGACGCCATTGTGGAGCGGATTTCCGATTCAAAGTGCGATCCCTTGGAGTTTATCGCCACACAGAGCGCGCTCGCGGGTTGCGAAGACGCTTGCTAGAATTCGAATTTGATCATGAACAAGCCTAAAGTCCTTATTCTTTGCACTGGAAATTCATGCCGCAGCCATATGGCTGAAGGGATATTACGAAGCATCGCGGGTGATTTGTTTGAGGTGTATAGCGCCGGCTCGAATCCAGCCGGATATGTCCACCCAACGGCAATCGAAGTCATGCGAGAATTGAGTATCGATATTTCTGAACACACATCTAAACATCTAGATCAATTTCTTGAATTTGGTATTCACACGGTAATTACCGTGTGTGGAAATGCGGATGAAAACTGCCCGGTTTTTCCTGGGATGGTGCACCGCTATCATTGGGGTTTTGAGGATCCGCCCAAAGCGATTCGTATGGATGAAACAGAACTTCAAGCCTTCCAGAGAATTCGCGATGAGATTGCAAAGGTCTTCGGGGCTTACGTGAGTGGCTATCGTGAATCAATTTTAAATTAACACTGAGAATTATCTTTGGATAACGGGGGCTGTCGTACCCATTGTTCCCCCGTCCCATGTATCCGTCTAGCCTCTGCAAATCCTTGAAACTGTAGTGAAATCTGTGAGTCAAAAACGAATGCTTATTGCCGAATTTTTCGGTACCTTTATTCTGGTCTTCGCCGGATGTGGGGCAATTGTTGCGAATGCCGCCTACGCGGGCGCACTTGGCCACTCGGGGGTCGCGCTGGCTTGGGGTCTGGTCGTGATGATTATGATTTATGCGTTTGGGAACGTTTCTGGGGCGCATATGAACCCAGCGGTTACCTTGACATTTTGGTTGGCCAAGCGTTTCGAGGGTCAGCGGGTATTGGGATATATCTTCGCTCAAATTTGCGGTGCTCTTCTCGGCGCGTTGTTTTTGAAGGTGTTGTTTCCGAGCGATACCTCTCTCGGCTCGACTCTGCCAAATGCTGGGCTGTGGGAGTGTTTCCTAATGGAGGCCTTGTTGTCGTTTATCCTAATGTTTGTCATATTTGGAGTCTCCACAGGCCACCAGGAGAAGGGAATTATGGCCGGGATTGCGGTGGGCGGCACCGTAGCTCTTGATGCGATGTTTGGAGGGCCGATGACTGGGGCATCGATGAATCCCGCTCGTTCGATAGGCCCAGCCTTGGTCTCTGGGAATTTGGAAGCCCTGTGGCTCTATATTGCAGCTCCGGTTCTGGGAATGTTTGTCGCCTATCCGGTATCACGGTCAATCCATCCAGAGAGTTTCAAAGAAGGGTCGGATTCGTGATCTCAGTCTCCTGTAAACCGAGCACGGATGGGAATTGAAGTGTGGATCAGGCTAGGCGGTCTTCCGGCTTTCATCCGTGGTCTCAAATCGCCCGGATAGAATGGCGTCTACGTTGTCCTGCCGATGATTGGAAATCCTTTTGATGCCCATGAGGATTTGTTTTTTCTGGGCATTTAGCATTTCGATGAAATCTGCTTCTTTGACGGCCACTTCAGATTTTTTGTTTTTGCCCTGAAACATCTCAGGAGTCAAAGCATCGCAGGGATTTTCTCGGATGACGCGCTCCAGGGTCTGTTTGAGTTCTTCTAAATTCCCAGCCCATGACCAGCTTTTGAGGAGTTTACTGCTACCAGCTCCGAGCTTCGGTACCTCCGCGTAGCCCAAGTTTGCCGCAATTTCTGAGACTAGTTGGCAGGCTAGAGCCGGGATGTCATCAGGGATAGATCTCAGATTGGGGACGCGTAATTCGCCGGCTCCCATAAGGACATACATGCGATCATCAATAAGGCCATCATCGTAAAGGCTATCGACGTCACGATTTGTGCAGAAGATCGCACGCGCTCCGCCGGGAAGTATGTCATAGGGTGGTTCTCCCTTGATGAGTGAAACGATGAGATCGCGTGCAGCGTCGGTGATGTCCTCGAGATCTCGGATGACGAAGGTGAGTCGTTGAATATTGTTTATTTGGGCATTTTTGAGCCTGCCAAACAAGCTGTCAGAACTGACTTTGCTGGCTTGAATGTATTCGAAATGTTCGGTTTGACCGGTGTCGAAGATCGATAGATCTTTGCAAATCTGGTTAAATGGGGTGCCACTATCTCCTATGAGAACCAAGGTGGATTTGAAGTTTCGCAGCTCAAAAAGGCGACGCGCAAATGCCTCGGATTTTTGGTGGACGCATGGAAAGGCTCGGAACGGAAAGGGTAGCCGGTCGGTGTGATCTTTAGTCTCTTGATCGCTGAGGGTTCGTTGGTGCGCACCCAACTCGCCGACTTTAGATTGCGATATGAGATCTTCGGCCTGCTTTAGAAGGGCGAATACATTTAGAGGTTTGATATAAACGCCGTTGATGCCTTCCTCGATCAGGGAGCGAATGTTGGCATTGCTCAAGTAGGCTGATACGATGACAATGGGCAGTTCCGGCTTTGATTCGCGAACACGCTTGAACAGTTCGTGCCCGGTGAGTTCCGGCATTCGTTGATCGGTAATGATGAGGTCGAGATCTTCATTCTCGGTGCGCTCAAGGGCAGAGAGTGGGTTTTGCTCGGAC
>JBCCBL010000181.1:0-6139 GCA_039034055.1 Verrucomicrobiota bacterium
GGCAAGCGTCCCCACGCGTTGATGATTCTTGTCAGTAGGAGCCCAAGGCCCCCCAAAGCACAAAGAAATCCGACGATTCTAAGGATTAGACTAGCCAATTGTGGTGCGTCGAATTCGGTAGGCATGATGCTATTTGGCAGGGGTCAGAGTGAAACCGTCTTTGGTATCTAATACCGTCCAGCCCACTTCGGTTAATTCTGCTCGCAGAGCATCCGCTTTTGCAAAATCCCGAGAAGCTTTTGCTTCCCAGCGCTCTTGAGCGAGTGCGGAGATAGCTTCTGGAATGATGATTTCTGGAGTTTCTTCAGGAGGCTCGATTTTGATTTGCCAGCCAAACGCTACGACAATGAATCCAATTTGCTCAAGCAGTTCTGAAGCTGTTTCATGATCGAGACTCTTCGCTTTGATCGACTTTTCAATGGGACGGAGGGCTGAGAAGAGCTGGCCGGTGGCCGCAGAGGTGTTTAGGTCGTTCTCAAGTGCGTCCCAGCATCCTTGGAATGGGCCCAGGTTTGACGGTCCTCGTGTGCGGTAACCTTCATATGTATTGAGAGATTTAATATTCGCGAGATGCGCGAGATCAGTGATTAACTTCTCGATACGTTCGAGAGATTTCTGCGCGGAGTTTAGCCCGTTAAAATTGAAATTAATGGGCTGTCTGTAGTGGCCTGTCAAAATCGCGTATCGAATTTCTCTAGGGTCATAGCCCTTCATCTCTAGATCGGAAAGTGTGTAGAGATTTCCGAGGCTCTTGCTCATTTTCTTTCCGTCGACCAGGAGATGAATCACATGCAACCAATGCCGGGCAAATACTTCACCGGTTGCCGCCTCACTTTGTGCTATCTCGTTTTCGTGATGAGGGAAGCAAAGATCGATACCGCCGCTGTGTAGATCGAAGCTATTACCCAAGTGTTTCATTGCCATCGCGGAACACTCTAAATGCCATCCGGGTCGACCGTCTCCCCATGGACTGGACCAGTAATTGTCTCCATCTTCTGGTTTTCGGCCTTTCCATAGAGCAAAGTCAGAAACCGATTCTTTCTCATATTCATCACTATCAGCACGGCCGCTCGCCCCTTCGAGGATTTCCCGTTTATCGAGTCTCGATAGTCGACCATACTTGGAAAATGCCGAGATGTTGAAATACACCGATCCGTCTTCGGCGGGGTAGGCGTAACCCCGTTTAACAAGGATTTTCGTGAGATCAATCTGCTCTTGAATATGTTCGACTGCGGATGGTTCGACGTGCGGCTCCAGCATGTTGAGGGCTGCTGCATCTGACTGAAATCGCTGAGTCCATCGTTCTGTGAATGCGCTTAGTGTGCTGCCTTCTTGAATACTGGTCCGGATCGTTTTGTCGTCGACGTCGGTGATATTGCGCACGTGTTTGGTTTTGATTCCTCCCAGCTCAACAACCCTGCGAAACAAATCCTGAACCAGGAAGGTCCGAAAGTTTCCAATGTGCGCGGGTCCGTAAACTGTAGGCCCACAGCAGTAGAATCGGAATGTATCCTGGTCTTGCGGGATGACCGGCTCCGTTTCACGTGTGAGTGTATTGTATAGTTTAAGCATCGCTTAATCGAATTGATTTAATCGAGTATGCTCGAACGTGACGGGAAGATGCAGCAACGACAAGTGTGAAGCTTTCATCCTGCCTTCCCAAGACTCTCGCATTCGAAATGCCCGGATGTCGCACGCACCTGAAAGGCTTCAAGTTGACTGAGAATCTGCGGACTGAAACTCGCCACGGAAACGGGGATTCCATCTGGGAAATGAATGGAGAAGGTCGCGTATTGCTTGAGATCAAGCGCATTTGAGTCTTCGACTATCCAGGATTCCGAAGGGCTGAGCACGGGGTCTGTTTTCACGGTGAATGAATCGAGTGGTTTCTGAAGGCCGAGTCCATACATCTTAACCCAAGCCTCTTTACGAGTCCAGGTATGCAGGAATGCACTTGGGCCTTGATCATGATGATCAGCTGAAAGGATCGCTGCTTGCTCCTGGGCTGAGAAGAAGCGCTCGGCGAGTTGCCGGAAATGGATCCTGTCACCTGCCTCACAGTCCACTCCGATCGGGCGATGTGGTTCTCCACACACGGCGGCCAGATATCCGCCACTATGGCTCAGGTTGAAGCCAGCATACTTATCATTTTCGTAGGTTGCGAAGGGTTTGCCGTGAGATTCCTCCTCGAGCGCGTAGGTTTCTCCATTTAAAAAGTAGTGATGCCGCAGCGCCCAATCCATGAGGGTATAGGCTTTTACCGTAGACTCTCGGAGGGCTCTGAAGCGTTTGCGGAGAGCCTTTTCCTGAAAATAGGTGGGGAGCGAATTCAGCGCTGAATCGAGATCGAGATCCAGCTCTGATTCCAAAGCGAGATACAAGGAGATGGAATGCGGCGCTGCTGACAAAATTTCCGTTTTTACCAGGCCATGCTTTGGAGGCGACGGGCCACCTCTTCGGCGTTTTCGCGGCTGTTGAAAGCCGATAGACGGAAATAGCCTTCCCCTTTGGATCCGAATCCGGAACCGGGGGTCACCACGACGTTGGCTTCCTTAAGCATGCGATCAAACATTTCCCAACTGCTCACACCTTCAGGGTTTGCGATCCAGACGTAAGGAGCATGCTCTCCTCCATAAACGGTGAGCCCAGCTGCTCGAGCTGCCTCAGAGAGGAGTTTCGCATTGCCCATGTAATGCTCAATGAGTGCAGCAATTTGAGCCTTTCCGGTCTCGCTGTAGAGCGCTTCGGCTGCACGTTGGATCGGGTAGGAGACACTGTTGAATTTGGTGGTTGTGCGGCGCAGCCAAAGGCGGTGGAGATCGATTGTTTCCCCGCTTTGCGTCGTGCCCTTCAATTCTTTGGGGACGATCGTGTATGCGCAGCGTAGCCCGGTGAAGCCTCCGTTCTTTGAGAAAGAACGCAGCTCTACAGCACAGCTTTTTGCACCGGGAATCTCATAGATAGATTTTGGGATGGAGGGGTCCTGAATGAAGGCGCCATACGCGGCATCGTAGAAAATAATTGCATTGTGCTGGTTGGCATAGGTGACCCATTCGGTGAGCTGCTCACGGGTGGCTACCGCTCCGGTTGGATTGTTGGGGTAGCATAAGTAAATCAGATCGACCGGTTCCTTGGGGATCTCTGGAACGAAGCTGTTTTCCTTAGTGCAGGGTAGGTAGTAGATGCCTGGATAGGAACCATCCGCATTCGCCGGACCGGTGCGGCCGACCATGACATTCGTATCAACGTAGACTGGATAGACTGGGTCGGTAATCGCTACTTTGTTGTCGGCGCCGAAAATATCTAAGATATTTGCGCTGTCACATTTGGATCCATCGGAAACGAATACTTCGTCGTCGGCGATTTCGATACCGTTTGCGCGATAGTCGTGGGCCGCAATCGCACTCCTGAGAAAATCATATCCCTGCTCCGGCCCATAACCGCGGAAAGAGCTACGATCAGCCATCTCGTCGATTGCCTTATGGACAGCTTGAACCGCGGCACCGGGCAAGCTCTCTGTGACATCACCGATACCGCATTTGATAATATTTGAAGCAGCCTCGGGGTGCGCGGTGGTGAACTCGCGGACGCGACGGCCAATTTCAGGGAACAGGTAGCTAGCGGCTAATTTGAGATAGTTATCGTTGATTTTTGCCATCTGACGAAAAAGGAAGCGATGCCTACTGAAATCAACTTTAATTCGAATTAAGTAAACTTAGAGATCGCATGATGGGTCAATGATTCCAGCTGTCTCGCAGGTATTTACTTCGAACCTCGCAATGTTTCTTAAAAGCCAATTAGCCGGCAGTATCGGGGCTGGAGAGCTGTCAGCAAATCTCTCGCAACCTTAGATCTTTACACCGTCACGATCACGTAGGATGTTTCACCGCTTCAATCTGCGTCTGGAACCCATGAGCGACTCAATTAAACACGAATGCGGGATTGTCATGATCCGCTTGAAGAAGCCGTTATCCTATTTTCAGGAAAAATATGGCTCACCTCTATGGGGGTTTAACAAGCTTTTCCTGCTGATGGAAAAACAGCATAACCGTGGACAGGATGGGGCTGGAATCGGGTGCACCAAGATTGGCATGCCAGTCGGCGAACAGATCATGTTTCGAGAGCGCAGCAGTGACCGTAATGCTCTGAGTAAGATCTTTAATTTTCAGCTTAAAAGGTATGAGGAAATGGTGTCTTCGGGTGACATTCATCCGGAGTTTGCCAAGACGGTTAAGCTTAATTTCGACTTTGGTGGGGAGCTGCTTTTGGGGCATTTACGCTACGCGACGAGTGGCAATACCCAAGAACGCGCGTGCCATCCATACTATCGCCGCAGCAACTGGCCGACGCGGACGATGATGCTAGCCGGAAATTTCACGATGACCAATACCAACGAGCTGCACGAGCGCTTGGTAGCCCGCGGCCAACATCCGGTCTTCGATACCGATACCCGTGTGGTTCTTGAAGAAATCGGTTACTTCCTCGATGAAGCTCACAACGAGCAATATAAAAAGTGTGTCGCTGCCGGCCAGGAGGGATCGGGAATCTACGATACGATAAGCCGTGAGCTTGATCCTGCCGATATCGCAAGAAAAGCAGCAGCGTATTGGGATGGCGGCTACGTCCTTTCCGGAATCATCGGCAATGGAGACGCTTTCGTGATGCGTGATGCTCGGGGTATTCGGCCGTGTTACTACACCGAGGATGATGAATTGATCGCCTTTGCTTCTGAGCGTGTCCCATTGCTCACCGCTCTCGACAAGCGGGTAAGCGAGATTCATGAACTTGAGCCTGGTACCATCACGGTGATCAAATCCGATGGTTCTGTGAAAAACGAACGCTTTGCCCCAGAGGCCAAACGGTCCGCGTGTTCCTTTGAGCGGATCTATTTTTCACGGGGAAATGATGTCAATATTTACCGTGAGCGGAAGGCCTTGGGAGCGGCACTTTCCGATCAGATCCTCTGGGCCATAAATCACGATGTGGATCATGCGATTTTCACTTATATTCCAAATACTGCAGAAATGGCGTATTTCGGCCTGCTGGGAAAACTCCATTCCATGAATCGAGAACTCGCGGCGCGTCGACCCGTCGAAGAGTTGAAAGCGGGGACGCTCACTGAAGATCGCATTTCGGATATTTTAGGAAATACGGGGCCACGCGGAGAAAAAATCGCTATCAAGGATATCAAGCTACGGACCTTTATCAGCGAAGAGAGTGGTCGGGCGCAGCTTGTTTCCCATGTTTATGACATTGCCTACGGGGTCGTGGAGCCCGAGGACACGCTGGTTTGTATCGACGACTCGATTGTCCGCGGCACCACTTTGAAGGAATCGATCCTGAAGATGCTTAGCCGAACGGAGCCTAAGAAAATCGTGATTGCTTCAACGGCACCGCAGATCCGCTATCCTGACTGCTATGGCATCGATATGTCCCAGCTCGGCAAGTTCATTGCATTTCAGGCGGCTATTGCTTTGCACAAAGAAATGGGCTCGGAAGATACTGTTTTGGATGTTTACCAAGATTGCTTGGATCAGGCTGGGAAGGAGCCTTCGGAATTGGTGAATCACGTGAAAAGGATTTATGATCCCTTCACAGATTCGCAGATCTCGAAGAAGATTTCTGAGCTGGTGCGTCCCTCCGATATCAGTTGGAAAGGGGAAGTGGAGATCATTTTCCAGTCTGTCGAAAATCTGCACCAGTCCTGTCCGAGACACACCGGTGATTGGTATTTTACGGGCGATTATCCGACCCCGGGAGGGTATGCAGTCCTCAATCAGGCCTTTATTAATTACTATGAGAACCGTTCAGGACGTAGTTATTAATAACTTTAACCTCAATCCCCTGCCTCTATGAAATTATCAGCTGTCTCACTGGCCCTCGTTTGCTTAATCGTTTCAGGCTGTTCCGCCGTTCGGACAACGCAGACTGAATCCCCTCAACCCACTCAAATGGGGGTCGCCGATAATGACTCGCTCGCTGCGAAAGCCCTCAATGCTATCTTGGAAGAAAATCCTGATCTATCGGCGAGTAGTTTTTATATCAGTCGTGAAACCCAAAATTTCGACACGCCCCAACCTCGTTCGTCGAATTCTACCGAAGTGATCTATACTTTAATCGAAGGCCGTAATTTACGAAA
>JBCCBL010000182.1:0-6127 GCA_039034055.1 Verrucomicrobiota bacterium
CATCAGGATTAAAAGCATAAATCCAAGTTCGATCTGCTTTGAATTTTTGACGTATTTCACCCAAGGTTTGCTGGATTGATTGTTGTGCTTGAGAAACAATATTTGGTTTCGCTTCAGACCAGCAATCGAGACGACTCCCTGACATCGAGAAGAAACCCCGTAGTATGCATCATCATCATCCCAAACCACCCTCTCGGGAAGCACTCCTAGCAAAGAAGCCAAATGCCCCCCAGCCGAGTGCCCCTCGGCGATGATGCAGCTACGATTTATGCCAATCTCCGAAGAATGCTCCCGCAAAAACCGAATGGCGTGACGTAGATCCGTCACCGCCGCCGGAAAGGGTGCCTCGCCACTCAATCGATAGTCGACTGCAACAGCCACCCAACCCTCTAAAGCCAACTGCGAACACAGGGCCCATTGGGATTCCTTTGAGCCTGATTTCCAATGACCCCCGTGAATCGAAACAAAGGCCGGAAGCAACATCGCCCGGTCCCCTTCTGGGATAAAAATGTCTAAACGGCAGGTGGCACTGACCTCTGGGGCGTAAGGAATATTAAAATAGGAACGGACCCCCACAGGCATTTTGAAGGTATCGGAAAAACTCATAACAGACATTAAGACGGAGCCAGCAAGAATTCTGCCGGGTATAAACTCAGATAGGCCTTCATTGGGAATACTACGCTTGCATTGAGTCCTCGGATTGATCAGCAGCAAAGGCTTCCAGAGCTTCTCGGCTCACCGCGAATTTAGCCGAGCAGCGCGGGCAATTGACGGTGATCGTGGGATCTCTTTGGTAGAGTTCTTCAGGGTCTTGCTTAAAAATAGGAAGGAGAACTTTCATAATCTTATCCTGACTACAGCCGCAATCCCATCCATAATCCCGTTTCTCCAGAAGAGACAGAGTCTGGTCATTCTCGATGCGCTTCATCCCCTCTTGGTCAATGCTATGAAACCACTCTCGATCCCAATCGGGATGAGCGGAGAGCATCACAAAACGCGTGGCATCCATCTGGAAAAAACGCGCCGGCCTCTGCTCTGACTTTTCATAAAAGGCCTCTGCCGCGAGCATCGGATCATGGCCTTCAAACTCCACAAAACTCTTGCGCAATGGCTTCCCTCGTATCGCTAACTCCTGGTGGAAGCTGTTCATCGGCGCTTCCTTGATATTCTCAAGAAAAATGCGTCCAGTGATACTCCCCAATTCGGTATCTCCGCCCAAAAATACATTTAAAAGCGGGTTTTGAAAATTGATGGTCCATCCGATCACCTCGTTGCGCGGGCGCGAGGCACAATGTAAAGTGCAGGCAGCTAAACATCCCTTGAACAATTGAACGACACCCTCATCGAACGAAATGTTATTAGTCGTCAAATGCCGGTCGTATGCACGAAACAAGGGGCCAAAATCTGCCTCTGACATGAGCACATTCCGGTAGCGCACAAAGTGATTGAAAACTGTAATCGTCGACAAGTCCATGCTAGCAAAAGGCTAAGCAACCATGATTTTAGGCGCATTTACACGAATATTTTTAAAAAAAATCTGGCGAACTACCTGACAAAAACCAGATCGCTGCGAGGTTAGTCTGCATTCAGTATAAATCATAAGGCAATCCACTCATACCCAAAGTCAGGAGCGGAAGAGCCGGTAGACGAGATAGGCTCCAATTCCCTGAAACAAAACGTTGGGCAACCACATCAACAACTCAGAGCCATCACCGATCGATTGCCGAGCCATTCCCACTAAAACCAAAGTAAAATAGTAGGCCAACGACAACCCAATCGCTATCGCCACATGGGTGTAGGTCTCTTTGCGACCTACCCGGATAGCCAGTGGAATCGCCAACAGACCCAAACTCAAAGGTGCGAAACTCTTGGCTACATTTTCCTGAAATTGAGCCCGCAAATCAACCGGGCTCACCTCTCCGCGAAGTGGAATCGGCGACGGCTCTCCAGCATCCAAAGCCCGATGCACCTTGACCAACTCCCGGCCCGTCAAGCGCTTGATCTTCTTCTCAGATTCACCGCGACGCAAAACCTGGTCCAAGGGAAGCTCAATTGTAGTGCCCACCGTAAACAACGGTGCACGCTCCCCGGATCGCAATCCCTCTGCCGTCTGCGGCAATACCTCCGCACTCGCCTGCTCAAGTTCAATTATAATAGCCCCTCGATCATCATCGTAAAGCAGGGTGCCGGTCTCGGCTCGAAGGACACGCTCAGCACTGCCATCCTCATCCAATTGCCAAATCCAAAAATCTCGTAATTCAGCATCCTCGCGCTCCCCCACGTAAATCACGAAACCCGGGAAATCCTTCACAAATTGCTTAGGAGTGAAAAATTGGGTTGGATTGGTCCGGACCAATTCACCAAGCATCCGACGATACTCAGCCCGCGCAGAGGGCGCATATTCCAGATTAATGAGCAGAGAGAGACCGACTCCCAAAGCGATGAAGATAACCACCGGCGCGAGGATCGTTCCATAGCCCATCCCTGCCGCTCTCAAAGCAATCAATTCGCGATTCGCGGACATTCGCCCAAAGACCAAAAGGGTTGCTGCCAATATTCCCATCGGGAGCGCAAACGCTGCAGTATAAGGCAGCAAGAGTCCAAAAAGCTCAATCACTGTCGAGAGGCCAACCCGCCCAGCGGCCACCAAACTGATCACATCCCTCAGCGCGTCGACTGACAGAAAGAGAAAAGTCAGCACCCCGCAGATCACCAAGGTCGACCAAAAAATATCCCGGAAAATCTGCCACTGAATGAGAAACACCTACCCGTCTCCTTTAACCAACTCCGCGCGCTGCTTTCTATCTACAAAAGCCGCGACAATGATTGACAGCTCAAACAGACCATACAGCGGAGCCGCAAGCAACAGCAGCGTCAACGGGTCTCCCCCAGGAGTGATCAAAGCCGCAACAATCATCACGATAACCACTACGAGCCGTCGACTGTTTCTAAGAATCTCCGGTGACAAAATCCCGACATAGCATAATAAAATCAATACAAGTGGAAATTGGAACAAAGTCCCCACTCCGAGACACATCCACACCACCATCGAATAATACTCTCCGGCTGACCACATCTGCTCCCAGCCCGCTTTTTTGGCAAAGAATATTATGAAATACAAAGCCATTGGGAGGATCAAATAATAAGTAATTCCCACCCCGAGCAGGAACAAACCAAAGGAGGCCGTCATGCCCGGACGGAGGACCGACTTTTCCTTATCGGTAAGCCCTGGCGCTATAAACTGCGCGACAAAATAAAGAATGAACGGCAAAGACAAAGCCAACGCCCCCATAAAGATCGCTTGTATGAAAACTGTGAATACTTCGAAAGGCCGATACGTTATCAGATTCTTCGCCGCCTCCTCATGGGAACCATAGGCTCTGACCAGCGGAGATTTCAGAATTTCAGCGATGTAAGGGAAAAACGCACCCATGATTACCGCCATTACCAAGAACGCGATTAGAGACTTGAAAATCGTCCCACGCAGATCTTCCAAGTGCTCCAGGAAACTCATCTCATTGCCGCCACTCCCCAGACGCTTTCTGTTCGTTTCTAAATTCTCCTCGATACTCGAAGCGACAGCCTCAAAGGGATCTTTCGAATCATCACATTCGTAATGCTCGGCATCTGGCAATCCATCTTCATAATGATCGTAGTCGTGGTCCTCATGATCGTAGTCTTCGGCGGAGTCGCCAAAAGGATCCACTGGATTCGTTTCAACGATTTCCGGACCTTCATCAAAATCCGAGGAAGACGATTCCTGGTCCTTCTTATTCTCAGGATCGGGCGATTCGGGAGGGGTGCCCGCATCATTCTGTGACTCAGGGGAGTCTTCAGGGGGATCGGGAAGATCATCTTTATTCGGGTCGTCGGAATCGGAATCGCTCACTACTCGGATAGAAAAGTAAAGATGATAGGGTTCAAGCGTGAAGCTTTTTCAAAAGCCCAGAAGCCTTACAAACTCTTAAGCAGACGTAGAACCTCATCCAATTTAGCCTCGCTCTCGGCTAATTGAGCGCGCGCACCCTCCACAATCTTCGGTGGAGCACTGTTCAGGAATTTCTCGTTGCTCAACTTTGAACGCCCAGCCTTCACCGCCTTTTGCAACTTTGCTTCCTCCTTCGATAAACGAGCCCGTTCTGCCTCGACATCGATGCTCTGGCTCAGGTCGATAAATGCCGTAGCCAGCGCCGAAATTGCCCCCGGCATCCCATCTGGGGCACTGTCAATATGGACAAGCTCAACTGCACCAACCAGGGATAGCAACTTGTCGCGGTTACTCTCGATAAGGCCTAGATGCTCCGAATCCGCAGTGAAGCTCAAGCTCACATCTCGTTTGGCAGCTAGTTTATACTCAGCCTTCAAGGCCCGCACTTTGGTGACGAATTCTCGAATCAGGGCAACCTGGCTCACGGCTTGGCCATCCAAGCTGAATCTTTCGCGCAAACCATTCGGATTCATCGTCGCATGGTTCTGCGCAAAATCGCCTTCCGTCGCATAGCCCATCAAGCTGAAAAGCTCCTCGGTGATGAACGGCATGAAAGGATGGAGCAGCAGCAGTAGCTCCCGCAATATGAAATCCTGAATCGCCAGGCAATTAGCCCGCAAGGATTCGTCCTTCAACTTCGTCTTCGAGACCTCGATATACCAGTCGCAAAAATCACTCCAGAAGAAACTATAGATATGGGAAGTGGCGCTGCTGACCTCGTAGCGCACCATATCTTTTTCATAAGCCTCCAGCGTAGATGCCAAGCTCCCCAGGATCGCATGATCATCCAGATCGAACCGCGCAGAATCAATCCGCTCCAACAAGATGCCACGCGAACTGTTATCTTGGGTGTCGCCCTGCATCTGCCGGAATCGAGCAACGTTCCAAAGCTTATTGCAAAAATTACGAGCAGGCTCCAAACGCTCCTCGTCAAAGCGAATATCCTGACCTTGAGGAGCAATCGAAACCAGACCAAAACGAACCCCATCGGCCCCATACTTATCGAGCAATTCAAGTGCATCGGGGAAATTACCCAGGCTCTTCGACATCTTCCGACCCTTGATATCCCGGATCAATCCAGTGATGTAAACATCGCGAAACGGAACACGCTGCGCAATCTCCTCCTCGCTCAAAGTCTCCTTTTCAGGGCCGGCAAATTCCAGGCTCGAGATAATCATCCGAGCTACCCAAAAGAATAAAATATCAAATCCCGTAACAAGCACCGAACTCGGGAAAAAGCTCTCAAACCCACGGGCTTTCATCGCACTTGCGTCAGGCCAACCGAGGGTCGCTAGGGGCCAAAGCCAAGAAGAAGCCCACGTATCCAAAACGTCCTCTTCCTGCTCCCAGTTTTCTGGATCTGAGGGACCGGCTACCGAAACATGGTAATTCTCCGGGTTTGCACGATCCGCACCCTTGCGATACCACACCGGGATGCGGTGACCCCACCAAAGCTGTCGGCTCAAACACCAGTCCTTAATGTTTTTCAACCAATGCAAATAAGTCTTCGTCCAGCGCTCTGGATAAATCTTGATATGCCCATTTTCGACCGCCCGAATCGCCTCATCGATTTTCGGATATTTTAGAAACCATTGCTCTGAAAGCCGCGGCTCAATGGGCACATTCGCCCGCTCGGAAAAGCCGACATTGTTCTCATAGGGTTTGCGCTCCACCAGGAGACCCAATTCCTCCAGTTTTTTCGCTGCAGCCTTGCGTGCTTCGAAACGATCCATGCCAGCAAATTCACCGCCTTTCTCATTGATCGTACCGTCTGGATTCATCACATCAATTGCCGGCAAACCAGTGCGCTCCCCGATCTCCCAGTCCGTGACATCGTGAGCCGGTGTTACTTTCAAAACTCCCGTCCCAAATTCCCGATCCACCGCAGTATCGGCGACAATCGGAATGGCTTCCCGAGGAAACGGCCGCCAAATCTTCTTCCCGATCAAATGCTGATAACGCTCGTCTTCCGGATGAACCGCAACTCCCGTATCGCCCATTATCGTTTCAGGCCGCGTTGTTGCGATTTCCAAAAAAGTCCCGGGCGCATCGACCAGCTCATAGCGCATATGATAGATAACACCACTCTGCGGCTTCATCGTCACCTCCTCGTCCGATAAGGCAGTCCGACTCGCTGGA
>JBCCBL010000183.1:0-6088 GCA_039034055.1 Verrucomicrobiota bacterium
ATACTCTTCCCGGAGCCTGGGGGCCCAATCATCAGAAAATTATGGGATCCGGCAACCGCCACTTCGACCGCGCGACGAACCGCGTGCTGGCCCTTTACGTCGGCAAAATCGAGTTCGTGCTCCATATCACTTCCGTTTTCCGGATCCCTAAAAACATTTTCGAGCGGTTCCATCGTGATGTCTCCCCGGAGAAAGCGGACCGTTTGGTCCAAGGAACTCACTGCATACACATTGACATCGTTGACAAGCGCCGCTTCACGGGCCGTTTCGACTGGTAACAGCACCCCAGACTTCCCCAATTTTTTGGCCTGACGTGCCATCGACAAGCCACCCCTCACCGGCCGCGTCCGCCCCGAAAGGCTCAGCTCCCCAGCTACCAGGTAGGGCTCGAGCACGCCTTTGGGTAAAACAGTCATCGCCTCAAGCATTGCCAGAGCCATTGGCAGATCGAAACTCGGGCCCTCCTTGCGTAATCCACCAGGCGCTAGATTGACTGTGGTGTGATAGGCTGGACGACGATATCCGCTGTTCACCAAAGCGCTTGAGATTCGGTCTGTTGACTCCTTAACTGCGGCATCCGGCAGCCCAACCACGACGATCTTCGGTTCACCATCCTCCCCCGTATTCACTTCCACTTGAACAGGATGTGCATCAATACCAATAATCGTCGCAGAGTGTGTGATCGCTAACATACGCAACATATACAGCCCTAAATTCTTGGGTTTTCAGAAAACTTCGTGATTCCAAATGAAAATTTCGCGATTCCAACACGTCACACCCATTCCGCGTCTCATGCCTCTCAGTTAGACTCCGACAACGACAAAAATTCCTTCCTCGCCCAAGCATTTGCGTTTCTGGAGCACATTTTGCTATCAGCGCAGACAAATATCCTCGGGCGACTTCTCTCAATCTCTCCTAACCATGCCATCTACTGACTCAAAGTGGAAAATCCCTAGCGTCATCTTGATCAATGCCGACGCCTCAGCCGTTTGGGATCTGATCTCGTCCCCAGGCTTTTTGAAAAAAGTCCACCCCTTCCTCAAGGACAACATCTGCGAAGAGTGGTCTGGAGTCGGTTCCAGTGATATTGTGCACTACCAAAGTGGAAGAAAGCTCAAGCGAACGATCACCGCATGGATCGAAGGTGAGGGCCTTAATATACAGGCAGTTCCTCTCATCGAAGACGGATCTGGAAGCAAGGCCACCATTGAAATCGAGTGGCGTATCAAACCACTTGGCGAAAACCATAGCGAGCTATCGACCTCTCTCTACCCGCATCGTATGAAAGGACGATCCGGTCTCAAGGCTCACCTGTTCTTCCATTTGAAGATGAAACCAATGTGGGTCAAATATTGGAAGACCCTTCTCAAAGGTGTCAAACACCACATTGAGACCGGCGAAACAGTCACTGAAAACCAGTTTGGTGCTCACTCATTTTTCTCGGCCCAAACGAGCTAATCCCAAGGAATGACTCTAGAAATCTCCATAACCCTCGCTGTCTTTGTGATATTCACCGTCACCATCTTGGTGGATCGACGACTCAGTAAACGCGAACTCGCGACCCTCGGACGGCGTCGCTATCGAGACGGCCTCGGGCCCGTAGAAAACGGTGAAGGCCTATGGGCTTGGGTAAACGGTAAATTCGAAAAAGCGTCCGTTGCGTCGGAATCCCCATCTAGCTCCCAAGAAGATGACAGTGATCGTTCATTTATGGTGGATTTTGAGGACCCCGATTCGACAGAGGAGTCTGTGCCAAGTTCGCTGATTCGTAAAGGCAGCGATGAGCCTCAAAATCTTTCCGGACACGAATGGCATCGTTTGCGCAAAAAAGAAATCGCCCGTAAACATCCAGAGGTTCGCAAGCTCAAGGCTCTGCCGAAATTTGTCTACCCGGCGCTCCTTGGAGCATTCCTGTTCCTCCATCTGGTAATCGGTGTTGGGGTATTCCTTCTCGACGGATTTACCGAAATCTCAACATGGGCGGTGGGCCTCTGGACCATCCTCCTCGCGGCCACCTTTGGAGCTTTCTTTGCATACGCCTTCCAGCAACTCACTCACGAAGTATGCCATTCGCCAAACGGTGGCACCCGCTTCGCAAAGTTATTTGCCATCGCCGGGGATGTGACGGTCGGTACGTCAGGACCCAACTTGTCCATCTACTATTTCGCAGGACACTTGACCCATCATAAGAACACCGGAGACGACGGAGACCCCGACTACGTGCTTCACTCTCACTGGGCGATTCTTCCAAAGATGTTTGGAAAGAGTCGTATTGGCAGGCTGACCTGGATTACCCTGTTCGCCCTTTTCACCTTTGAATTCATGCAGATTGAGCACTGGCTTGGACGCTACAACGTCCCACACATCAAGAAGCCTGGGAAAAAAATCCTGTTACTCGTCCTTTTAAAATACGCCTTTATGGCCCTCACCTTTTGGTATGGAGGATTTTGGTGTTTCCTCTATTTCAAACTCGCAGGCGGATTCGCAATGGGGGCATTCGGGCATCCATACGGAGCATTTTGGCTAATGCAACACATGGCGCATCCGAAAAATGGATACCAACCTACAGTATCCTATGGAGGATCTTTGCTCTGGAATTGGATGACCTTCGGTGAACTATACCATGTAGAACATCACGACTTCCCGAATATCCCTTTCGACAAGATATACCAAGTCCGGAAAATTGCTCCTGAATATTACCAAGACCTCTGGGTCGTGGATTCGGTATTGCGACTCTCGTGGGAATGGATCTCTCATACCGACGGCTCACCTTGGATGGAGGTCGCCGGAGCCTTAGACAGCATGCACTTCGGTGCAGAGAGAGACTCTACGCATCGACCCGCGCCAGAAGTAAAAGCCGCCGAGGCTTAGGCTTAACACTCACTTTCCTTGTACCTTCTCTGAACATCTCTTAATGAACCACTATGAATCCAATCCTCGACTTCGTTGTTTCCGGAGCAGGCGTCTCCGGGGTAATTGTTAGTAAATACCTCAAAGAAAATGACATCTCTTTCATGACCATGGAAAAAAGAGATGGCATCGGAGGCCTCTGGTATTACTCCGATGATGAAGATGTTACGACCGTTACTCGTCATACCATCACAACTTCCGGGAAACGTGTCACCACCTTCTCAGATTTTGCCCCTCACGAAGACTGGGGAGAATTCTTGGGCTGGCAGCAGATGCTCACCCATATCCGTGAATATGCCGATCACTTCGACATCATGGATAACATAGCCCTGAGCACTGAAATCGTGAGCGCCGACAAGCAGGATGATGGCCTATGGAAAATCGACTACCAGACCGAGGGAGAGCCGATACAAACCGTATTCGCAAAGAATTTTGTGATCGCTGGGGGAGCGTTTACCCAAAAAATGACCCCGATCGCTGACAAATTCTCCGAAACCTTTGACGGCGAGATATACCATGCTCAACAGGTCAAAATGAATAACAAGATCAAGTTCCGCGGGAAGCGTGTCCTGATCACCGGTGGTGGAGAAACCGCTTCCGATATGGCTTCTCACGCAGCTTGTGTCGCCGATCAGGCATTCTGGGCGATTCCCGACGGACTCCACTCGATTGATCGCTGTATCGCAGTCGACAATCCCGAAGACCCAGCAGTACCTAAAGAAATGGTCTTTGATGAAGGACCCAGCCTCACTCGAAACCATCGACACACCCAGCACCTCAGCGAAAAAGAGCACAACAACTTATACTACGTCGAAAAAAGCTTTGGGGCCAATGGACACGGGGTCAAAGAATGGGTAGTCCCCAATTATTACGGCAACAAATTTCCCATCAAAAACGGCGAGGTAATTTACCTCGTCCATGAAGGAAAAATCAAACCATACAGTCGCGTAGAAAATATCCAGGGAAAAACAGTAACCTTCGAAAACGGGATGACTGAGGAAATCGATATGATAATCGAGTCAACCGGGTACAAAAAATCCTATAAATACTTCGCTGATCAATCCTACGCGAAAATCGATTATGACAAGCTCTATCGAAACTTCATCAACATCGAAGACCAATCTATCTGGTACGTCGGGCTCGTACGACCAATGATTGGCTCGGTGCCCGCTTTCGTCGAATATCAAAGCCAATACCTAGTGGATCTATTCACCGGGAAAATTGAACTTCCATCCAAAGAGGTGATGATCGAACGCATCGCCGAGGACGCCGAATACCACCGAAATGTATTCGACGGGTGCCGCCGATTTCGAAGGGATATTTTGGATGGTTACACTCACTATCCCTATGTGATGTCAAAAGACATGGGACGTCTGCCCGAGGATCATCTTGAAGGTCTCACTGAAGAGGAGAAAGAAAAGGTATTGCACACCTCATACAACTCAGGACTCTTCCTCTGGGTCGGCGATGAGAAGAAGAGAAGGCAATTCATCGAAAGTATTCACATTTCACCCCTCACCGTCCGATTGCGCAAGGCCTTGCACAAAAACAGCGTTACCGGTTCAAAAATGCTTCCGAAGCTTCATAAATTAGATTCATTTTTGAAGAAAAAAAATGCGGCAAACCTTCTGATCAATCGCAGTGGCGCCCTACATCGACGCCACTTGGTTCGGAAAAAATTTCCACTCCTACAAAAACTAATAGATCGCGAATCTCGAGGAAACTGTGGACCCTTCCCGCGCAACCACCCCTACTTCACCTATCAAGGCGTTGATTTCGCAACAACTCCAATATCAGACAAAATCGCCCTCGCAGCACTGCTTTTGGCACTCTTCGGAGGAGCAAATTTAGTCGGAAATCTGGGATTCAATTGGAGCACCTTAGCCGCTGCACCTATTTTCATCGCAGGGCTCTTCGCACTGAAACCTAAGAAAAAGAAGATCGTGCTCGGAATCGGACTCATGCACACCCTAGCCTGTTTGGTCCTAGGTGGATTCCAATTGAACCTAGAACTCCTTTTCGTTCCAGGCATTTACGCCCTAATCGTCAGCAGAGTGATGAATCTAAGGAAATCCATTCCAGTACTCCGCGACGAAGTAGCTGCCATGCAGTAGACATTTTTCCAGGAGAAATGTGAGGCACCTATTCTCCATAGCATTCGTCGTTGTTTTTTCTGTCTGGGCCGCAACCATGACGGCACTGGATACTTGGGGCTTCTTTGCCGAATTTTGGACGATGTCGCTTACCATGACCGCTGGGTCCTTCGTTGCAGGATCTACTCCCGCCGGTGGCGGCGCCGTTGCCTTTCCAGTATTTACAAAAGTCCTACAAATACCCGCAGATCAGGCGCGCACATTCGGACTCATGATCCAGTCTATCGGCATGTCAATGGCGTCGCTCTTCATTCTTTCGAGGAAAATCCCAATATACTCAAAAGTGATAATTAGTGTCGTTCCCGGGGGAGTCTTAGGCATGTCAATCGGCGCATTATTTATCGATATACCCTTCCCTTTTCCGCGGATCATCTTTACCTGCATGATCACAGTATTCGGAGTGGCATTTTACATTTCCCACCGCTTCCTCAATCATCGACCGTGCTTCCAATCGCATCGATGGATTCCAAGGAGTAAAATCCACTTCTTCATCACCGGAATCATTGGAGGGGTGATCTCTTCGTTCTGCGGCTCGGGAATCGATATGATTGCCTTCATCGTCATGACCCTAGCTTACGGAATGCATGAAAAAAAAGCGATTCCGACCAGCGTTATCGCCATGACTGCCGTTTCACTGTATGGTTTTTTTTGGTACGGTTTTATCGAACGCAGTATCACGGTTGAATGGAATTATTGGGCCGTGTGTGTTCCCATCGTCGCTATCGGGGCTCCACTCGGCGCATTGGTCGCCTCAAAAGTGAGCCGAGATTGGATACTGATCGTCCTCAGCACGCTCATTATTATCGATCTGTCCTCGACCTTGCTTCTTATTGAATTATCGCTATTCAGGATCGGAGTCATGGGGCTCATAATCGCAGGCTCCGCGCTCACGTTTTTTGCAATGCTGCGATGGCGTGAAAAGTTTTCTAGAGAAGAATCCGGAGAGGACAAATCTTTGGCCCCAAATGCCAGCCTTGAGAAAGCTTGACGCTTCTGCCAGAATAACAGCTTAGTTTATCGCTCCA
>JBCCBL010000184.1:0-6079 GCA_039034055.1 Verrucomicrobiota bacterium
ATTGACCGAGGATGTGCCGCGGAAGATATTGTCTTTTTTCGAGGATACCCACAGGTGAGAGCCTTGTGGATCTAGGGCCACCCCGGCTACATAGTTTGGAACTCCGCGACCGCTATCGCCATCATCAAGGGCTGGATCTGTTTCGGGTGCGAGTCCCATGGTCCGGTTGAGAGTCATACTCGCGATGTCCACTTCCCACACCTCACCTTGTTGGTCCGAAGAAATAAAGCGTGTCACCCAGAGTGTTGACGAATCTCCATTTATGGCAATGGCACGGGGTTTACGACCGAGGGTCAGCGATGAATCTAGGGTGCGGTTGACCGGGTCGAGGCGAGCCAGAGACCAGGAGCCGTCTAGGGTTGTGAATCCATAACTGCCATCGGGAGTGAATGCGATGTCGTGAGGACGCGAGCCCCATCCGAGATCTATGCTGTCGAGAATTGCGCCACTTGTTGCCGAAAGGATGTCGATACGGTCGGCTCCAGTGCACGCTACCCAGATTGTCCCGTCTGGGGCGAGGGCAAGTCCTCGGGGGTCGGCTCCAACTGATACTTCGAAGACCACATTCTGAGTTGCCGTATCGATCGCAGTGACCGTTGCATTGTCTGGGTTTACAGTCCAAATGCGACCGTTGTTATCATCCAGGATGATGGTTTGACTGCTCAACGGCTGGAGCCCTGAAGGAGGTGTGATTGCGGTGACCTGGATGCTCTGTGGAGTCGTCTGGCCATCGTCATCGCGTACTTGCAGCTCAATTTTGCGTCGGCCTTCAGTAGCGAAAGTGTATTCGATTGATCCCGCGGACGACCAAGGCGTCCAGGTTGTCCCTGCATCAAAGCTCCATCTAAACTCGACTGGGTCAAAGTTGGGGTCGAACGCAGTCGCAGATATGGTGAGGGGGACTCCGGCTGTTGCTGGATAAGCTGAGAGGGCGAGATCTGTGATTTCAGGAGCCGCGTTATCAGCGGCTGGCTCCCCGACGGTAAACGTGAAAATATAATCTGACGCCATTGGGTTTCCAGCGACATCTTTGATTCCCGTAGTCAAGGTCACTTCGTAAGTTGACCCGATTGCAAGCTCTTCGTCTGGGGTGAAGGTCAAAATGTCTTTGTCCGAGGAAACGATATAACCGGGAACTAAGTTGCCGGTATTCGTATTACGCACAAAATAGGTAGCATCGTTCACAGTTGTGTAATCGAGATACTCGTGGATCACCACGCCGATCCGGCTTGTTGGACTTAAACCGGTCTCGCCGTCATGGGGTAGATGATAGGCAACCGCTGGCCCAGTGCTATCTGGATTTGCATCGATTGAATGGACAGTCGCGTCACCCACATGTCCAAAGGTGATGAGCATGTTGCCAAGTACCATGTGATATTCATCATCGGCAGCCTCATATTGATGAACGTGCACCGGATTGGCAACATCTGTGAGGTCGTATTGATCATTCCCCACGAACATGTAGTTGTCCTTGAATTGTATATAACGCGGTTGGGCGCCGTTGATTCCGGTTACCTCGGTAGTCACCTTGAGGTTCTCGGGGTCGCTGAAATCAATGAAAGTCGTGTGGTTGTTGACTGACTCGATTATGGCCGACATCACTACGTAATGCTCGTAGATAGCTGCCTCGTAGCCGATCCGAAATCCACTAATCACGTCGAGAAACTTGGGATTGGCTGGGTCGCTAACATCGTAAGTCGCAACGACTCCAGTGCCATTGAATGAGCTACAGGCTAGCATTAAGTTTCCGATGACGATCGGTTGGAGTTCTTGGTTGTGGGACTCCAAATAATTGATCGAATCCAGAACGGTAGGTGTCTCGGTGCGTAAATCTAGAATGGGAACCGCAACGTTGTCGCTTAAGTATCCGTTTTGCCCGAGGTAAGCATAGGGTGGAATGACCCAGTCGCGATTTTGTGCGTTGAAGCCAACGATTCCGGGCCAATCGTCAACTTTAGGAATTGCCACTTCGGGTTCCGAGAAATCTCTCCAGCCATTGGTCCCGGTTGCATTGAAATACAGCTCGTCCTCAGTGAAGAAGAACACGTGGAAAGGGCGTTGAGATGGGTAATATTTGACCCTTTTCCAATCCGTTATATCCGAGATATCCCAGACATTAATCTGGTTTGAGTCGCGGGTGTCGGTGATCAGATAACCGCGATGATACATCGCGGTTGCGGTTCGGAGCGCATTCGAGGGTACAACAGTCTCGCCCTCAAATTGCTTCAGGAAGAGGTCCTCCCGCGCAAAGCTTTTGAGTAGTGTCCCTCGATCTGCTCCAGTTTGGCTGAATCCTGGGCCGTCAGCGTGAGACGTAGAAACCCCGAGGAGCAGTGCTACGGCGATCGCACCGTATTTTTGAATACGCGCGAAATTTTTCATGAGCCGAATATTGAAGTCGGGCCGTTATGAATCTGATGGCCGATACGAAGTTCCTCACGACGGAGTGTTTCACGCAGTCGGTCTTCGCTGAATTCTTTAGGCGTGAGGGGATTAATCACCTTCCGGCAAGCGATATGGTAAATATCTTGGCTGGGCGGTGTTGGGGAATAAATAGAGGGCATGTTCAGTAGTTAGATCGAAAATCGAAATCCTAATCACCCAAGCGGTTTATTTGGGCTGGGATAGGACTGGCTTGTCGTTTGAGTGAGTTTGGGGCAGAGCAGCGTTCAAGGCTCTCGACAGTCAGCGATTTTCACAATCTGGGATAAGACGAAGGGTTTGCAGATCCTAAGAAGGATAATTGGGGCTGATTAAAATCACTTTATAGTATTTATCAATTGTTAATTATGGTAAAATTTATGTCTAAAGTGGTAAATCTATAAGTATTGTTGTTTTGAATCCGGCGTTGGATTGCAGATCGCTAATAAGACAACACGCTCATCTGGATAGATCTGATTTCATTCGGCTCACAGCGTTGCGATTCATGGATGGCTCGCCAAGTGGACCCAACGGCCTTAATTTTTGATCCTCCCTTAATCTTTCGTTCTGGTAGTCTCCAGACCCCCCTCAACAGAGCCCTTGCATCCAACAATTCGAGGATTCTACAACTCAAAAAGAGCGCCCCAACCTCAGCACCCTAGAAGTTGGGAATGGGTAATTGTCCGGATCGAATTCTTGGAAACGCCCTATCGTCCAACCGGCTGGACTACCGAAAACATCGACGACGACTACGAGTTGCGACATTTCAGCTTTGCAGTAGAAGCGGGTGAACGCTTTGTCCGGATCGAAACCAGGCCCAAGTGAGTGGATCGCTTTTGGCGATGGAGGGGCGGCGCGGTTCCTCTCTAGGCTCTGCATCCAATTTTACTCGAACAACCCGCGCGTGAACACCCTGTTTTCTCCGGTGATGTCGACAGAGAACTCACTGCGAGTCATTCCGTTAGGGAGTTCAGTATTCTCTGTTTCAAAGTCGGATATCAGCCAGTTTTCAGCCCGTAAGTCGCGGGTCCATTCCCAACGAAAAGTCTCTCCTTCAGCCACCGTTTGGACGTAGAGTAGGGCCGAAAATTTATTGTTTTGAGAATTCTTGAAGATGTTCGCTGTCGGTCGGGAGTCCGTGTCAAAGGGGTTACCGCCAAAGAGAAATTCTGTTTTGTTATCAAAACCGTCCCCGTCCTCATCGCCGCTCATTTCAACCGGTGTGTTTGACCATCCGTCATAATTACTTGCCCATTGAGCGAAATTGATCTGCTTCAGATCGAAGTGAATCCAGTCGATGTTCAGGGGGTCGGTTCCTCCAGACGTGAGGTCTATCTCAAGCCGAATTCGCGAATTAGCCCCAGCACCGAGGATGCTTACATCAGCGGTGGTTGTCTCTGCGTAGGTGTTAGGGCCTCCGGTCGCGGCACCCTGAATTGATCCGACTAGGATCTCCTCAACATATATGTTGACGCGACCTGGTGAGGGTTGATCCGATGCTGAACGCATGGTGAGGTCGTAAACTCCAGATGTGAGATCTACGGTATATTCCAACCACTCTCCATTGGCGGTCGATCCAAGGTGAAAACTGCCATCCTGGGTCGATTCCAGATCCACATCCGTATCGCGCCAGGCATCGCCGCCAGGGGTCGTGTCGTTCCAACTCAATCCAGGGCCGCCATAATCGAAATATTCCGCTTGGAGTCGCCCCGGTAACTCAATAGGTCTTCCAAGATATGGCTCCCGTCCGCTCGAAGGATAGGGTTTGGCCTCTTGAGCGTCTGCGAGCCGTGCTTGAAGTTTTGTTTCTAACTCGGTGATCACGGCTGCGTAGTTGGAATCTCCTGCCAGATTGATGAGTTCATCGGAATCCGTGTCGTGGTCATATAATTCGATTTCACCGTTCGAATATTTTGTGTATCGCCATTGGCCCATGCGAATCGAGTAATCATTGTTTAATTGGCTAAATGCGCTGTCCCGCGCAGATGTCAGTGGATCGTAAACAATCGGTTCGAGGCTAACACCCTTGGGGAAATAAGGCTCAGGGAGCCCGGCAAGGTCGCTCAACGTTCGATAGAAATCCACCATCTCGGCATACGATTCCGTGGGCACCCCCGGATTAGACTGTCCAGGGACTGATATGATTAAGGGAACGCGTGTCCCATTTTCATAAAGTGTTTTTTTCTGGTAGTGACCATGTTCTCCCATGTGAAACCCATGATCGGAAGTGAACAGGACTATTGTGCTATCGCGAAGTCCCAGTGTATCCAATTGATCGAGCAGGCGTCCGACGGATGCATCAATATAGCTTATCGATGCGTAGTAGGCCTGAATAGCGAGTTTGGCGACTGCCGGATCTAAGTCATTATCACTGTTGATCGCACGAATATATTTTGCGGCTTCCGATGGAAGCGTATCGAGGTAACCGGGTGGGATTTCTGGAACCGTAATATCGTCCAAACTATAGAGATCGAAGTATTGGCTCGGAGCTACAAACGGCGTATGGGGGCGGAACAGGCCAACCGCTAGAAAAAAGGGTGCATTGTTCTGACTGTATTCAGCGAGGAGCGCATTGGCCTGGGTTACTACGAGACCATCGGTATGCTCTAAATCACTGGCTCCTGAATCGTAGTCATCCGATAGCCAACTGAGTTGGGCTCCCAAACCTGGGTTATATCCTACGTTGTCATTCAATGATGATACACGGGTTATCTGGTCTTCGATCTGTACGTCACGTCCACCCGGGGCATACCAACGAAGCCAAGACTGAGGATCGTCTGGCCCGGATTTTCCGATATCTGCTGGAACATTGTAATGATAAATCTTTCCGACTCGATCTACCTGATACCCGCTAGCCATAAAGTGTTGCGACATGGTGACTGCGCGCGGATTTTGGTTACGGATAGGATCGTTTTTAATCGATGCGTTGATCGGATCAACGTAGAGGCCACTCATGAAACTTTTGCGTGATGGCCAACAGACGGGCCATTGGCAATGCGCCCGATTAAATTGCCTTCCAGACGCCGCGAGGCTATCGATTTTGGGGGATTGTACTAGTGGGTGGCCGTAGGTGCCTAAGTCGCAATTGAGGTCATCCGCAATGATGAAGAGTACATTATATCGAGGCTTCGGCGTATTGTATATCTCGGTCGTTGCGAGGAAATCCCGAGTGACTGAAACAGTTTCATCGGCGTTGTAAGTAACACCGTTTACGACAGCCTCGACAACATAGGTATAGTCCATACCCGGGACATTGGAATAGGACACTATCCCATCATTGGGTGAACTATCAGTCGCATCAATTGACAACAAATCAACCACTCCGCTGGGGGTCGTTAGCATCGCCGAATCTGCGTTAGGAATGAAGGTGATAGAAAGCTCCGCAGCGTCATCAATATAGGGCAAGTTGACTGAGGAAGCGGCGATGCTCGGAATAGCGAGATTCTTTGGAAAAGAGTAGAGTTCTATGGCATTGATGCTCGCTGCGTTGGATCCGGGTTCTACACTCAAAGTAATATTCCCGGAGCTGTCCGGTGTAATCCCTGAGAATGTGTAGACTGAAGGCTCATCATTGGAATCAATCACCAGCTCAACTTCAGACGCCTCACCAGGTTGTATCGTAAACGTTGCTGGATCTCGAGAAGTATCATCTGTCCAG
>JBCCBL010000185.1:0-6078 GCA_039034055.1 Verrucomicrobiota bacterium
AAGAAACGTATTGAGTATGGTATGATCGGTTTAGATCTCAGCCTCAACGCTGAGCAGATTGAGACCGAGCTGCGTCGTTCCCTGTTCCCGGAAATGAAAATGGAGGACCTCAAGAAAACAGTGGTCCTCAATGCGCGTACCCTTATCGAACGCGATGCCGATTTTAGCAAATTTGCTGGACGCATACTTCTCAGCTATATCTATGAAGAAGTCCTTGACTGGGATATCGTGCGTGACGGTATCGAAGGCTTGAAGGCCGCGCACCAGCGCCAGTTCAAATCTCAGCTTAAACGCGGGATCGAGATTGAGCGCATCAATCCCAAGATGCTTGAATATGATCTCAGTCGCCTAGCCGATGCACTGGATCCCTTGGCGGATATGGATTTCGACTATCTTGGCATCCAAACCCTCTACGACCGCTATCTCATAATCGACAAACAGGCGAGCCCGCAGCGACGCCTAGAGACGCCTCAATTGTTCTGGATGCGCGTCGCCATGGGGATTTTTATCGGTGAGGATTCGGCTGCAGAAGACAAAGCAATCAGCCTCTATGGACTCTATAAGAGCCGTCGATTCTGTTCATCAACTCCAACTTTGTTCAACGCAGGTACGCTGCACTCCCAGTTGTCATCCTGCTACTTATACAAGGTCGATGATTCGATAGAATCTATCATGACCCGTGGCATCGCAGAAAATGCCTACTTATCGAAATGGGCTGGTGGTCTCGGGGGATCCTGGACCGCAGTGCGTGGAACCGGTTCCTACATCAAGGGGACGAATGGTGAAAGCCAGGGCGTCATCCCATTCTTAAAATTGCACAACGACCAGCTCGTTGCAGTCAATCAAGGCGGCAAGCGCCGTGGCTCGGGCTGTGCGTATTTGGAAAGCTGGCACAACGATATTCATGATTTCTTAGAGCTTCGAAAGAATACCGGGGACGACCGTCGTCGTACCCACGATATGAATACTGCAAATTGGATTCCAGACTTGTTCATGAAGCGCATGGAAGCACGTGGAGATTGGACCTTATTTCGCACCAATGAAGCCAAGGACTTGCATGATCTCTATGGTAAGGAATTTGAAGACCGCTACGTAGAATATGAGGCGATGGCCGAGCGCGGTGAATTGTTTGGTAAAAAGATTCCGGCCATTGAGCTGTGGAAGAACATGCTTCGTATGATTTTTGAAACAGGCCATCCGTGGATTACGTTTAAGGATCCTTGTAATGTCCGCAGTCCGCAAGATCACGCGGGTGTGGTTCATAGTTCAAACCTCTGCACCGAGATCACGCTCAATACCAGCGAAGACGAAACTGCGGTTTGCAACCTGGGCTCAGTGATACTCGACAATCATGTCGATGCCGATGGAAACATCGACCACAAGAAATTGAGGGATACGATCCAGACTGCGGTGCGCGCTCTCGATAATGTGATCGATATTAACTTCTACCCGACCGATGCTGCGGAATGCTCCAACAAACGCCACCGTCCGATTGGATTGGGTGTGATGGGCCTGCAAAATGCCTTGTATCAAAGAGGCGAATCATTTGCGTCGCAGGCAGCTGTCGAGTTTAACGACGAGTTCATGGAGGCGATTGCATTTTATGCTTATGAAGCGTCCTCTGACCTTGCCGCTGAGCGGGGCACCTATCAATCCTACAAAGGATCGAAGTGGGATCGTGGCCTGTTGCCGCAGGACACCCTCAAACTCCTTGAGAAGGAACGCGGCCTCGAGTTGGACATCCCGCATGGGGGTAAATTGGATTGGGCGCCTCTACGTGAAAAGATCGCCAAACAAGGTATGCGCAATTCCAACGTCTTGGCGATCGCGCCCACCGCGACCATTTCCAACATCATGGGGACTTCCCCATGCATCGAGCCGACCTACAAGAATCTCTTTGTCAAGAGTAACCTCTCTGGCGATTTCATCGTCCTCAATGGTCACCTGGTGCGCGATCTCAAAAAAGTGGGGCTTTGGGATGAGGAAATGATTGGCGAACTCAAGTATTTTGATGGTGAGCTTTCCTCTATTGATCGTATCCCGCAGGAGATTAAGGACCGCTATTTAACTTCTTTCGAGGTCGATTATCAGTATGTCATTGATGCGGCCGCGCGTCGCCAGAAATGGATCGATCAGTCCCAGTCGGTCAATCTCTGGTTAGCCAGCCCAGACATGAAGGCTTTATCTCATATGTACCGATCTGCCTGGCACAAAGGGCTTAAGACTACTTATTACCTCCGCACCCTGGGAGCTTCTAATATTGAAAAAGCGACGGTGTCGGTTAAAGCGACACCCAAGCCAGCGGCGGCCCCGAAGAAGACTTATACCGAGTCTGAGCGCATAGCTTGCTCAATCGACGCGATGCGCAATGGCGAAGAGTGCGAAGCTTGCCAATGATCTGATGATTTGACGGACTAGACTGAAACATCCGGCAATCTGCGGAGGATTCCTGCAATGAATCCGCAACCAAAAAGAACGCCAAGTCCTTCGGGATTTGGCGTTCTTTTGTGGGAAATGCTTGAAGGGACAATTTATCTGAATTCGGAACACTTCAAAAGCTCGGTGAATCCCCCCGTTTGTTTCATTACGAAAGAGCCCATAATATGCTAATGGTTCAGCCATGCAGGTCCGTTTTTGATTCATCCTGATCACTTTAGGCCTTCTGGGCCTGGCAGACCTTTTGGCTTCAAAGGCTCCAAACGTCATCCTAATCTATGTGGACGACTTGGGCTATGGCGATCTGGGGTGTTATGGCCATCCGGTTATAAAGACGCCGCATCTGGATGCACTGGCTGCGGAGGGATTTCGATTCACTCAATACTACGCACCCTCGGCTCTCTGCTCGCCCTCACGTGCGGGGGTGTTGACCGGCCGCACTCCTTACCGGACTGGGATTGAAAGCTGGATTCCGCATAATTCTGGAGTTTACCTGCGCAGGGAAGAAATCACACTCGCGGAACTCTTTAAGGCTGAGGGTTACTCCACTGCATTGATCGGGAAATGGCACTTGAATGGCGATTTAGGGAATCAGGAGGAACCTCAACCCAACGACCATGGATTTGATTACGCATATGGTAACAATGCCTTTCAAATTCCGACGAATCGAAACCCAATAGGGATCTACCGGAATGGAAAAGCACTTGGGGAAATCGAAGGATATACGGCTCAGCTTTATGCGGATGAATCCATAAAGTGGCTTGAGGCTAAGAAGAGATCTGACGAGCCATTTTTTCTGTTTCTCTCAATGAATGAACCTCACACGACCATTGAGAATCCCGTCGAGTTTAATAATATGTATTCAGATTTTACTGACAGTGAGATTGTCCCAATTCCGTCAGGAGGCGCCATTCCCGTCGAAAAGCTCAAAGCACGAGGGCCTGGGGAGTATTATGCAAACATCACCTATATGGATTATCAGCTTGGGCGAGTGTTAGACGCTTTGGATCGACTCAGTTTGGTCGAGCATACGCTAGTGGTGTTCGCGAGTGACAATGGCCCGGTGACGCGGCAATGGATACGTTGGTGGGAGACCAATGCCTACGGTGAGACGGGAGGTTTCCGAGGCCGCAAGCATCGAATGTATGAAGGCGGAATCCGGGTGCCAGCAATAATCCGACATCCTCATTTTTTGGAAACCGGTGTTAAGGTGGATGAGGCGGTGATCGGAATGGATTTGTTTGTGACTATTGCAGCATTCGCTGGCTTGGAGGTTCCTGAAGACCGCGCGATCGACGGCGTAGATTTATCGCCGATTTTCTCAGGTAACTCATTGGGGCAGCGGTCGTTCTTTTGGGCCCTACCGACAGATGATGGTAAGGACTTTGTCTATAGACGTGGCGATTGGAAATTGATGTTTGATAAAGGCAGACATCCCATCGAGTTATATGACTTATCGAAAGATCCCTTTGAGTTTTTTAATCTGATAAAAGAAGAGACGGAGGTTCGAGACGCATTGAGTCACGCTTTTTCGCTCGAATTCGAATCGATTATGAATGATCCTCTTAGGCCAAAGATGAACAAATGAAACCCATTGAGATCGGTTCGAATACGAAGCAAACGATGCGATTTATCCACAAAGCACTGATTCAATTGTTTATGGGATCTGTCTGGCTGTGCCAATCTCACATAGCGTCAGGCTATACGCTCTCAATTATCCATATGGCGGATCAGGAAGCGGCGATGGATGCGCTTTTCGATGCTCCGAATGCGTCTTCAGTCATGAACGCCTTAAAGGACGATTTTGAAAATACCATTATTGTATCCTCTGGGGACAACTACATTACCGGGCCCTTTTTTAAAGCATCGGCCGAGTCCAAAATGAGTGAATTTGTGGGACCTAGTAACACTTCAGGTATGGCAGATATTTTGATTAATAACTACCTGGGCATTCAGGCTTCGGCTGTTGGCAATCATGAGTTTGACGATGGCCCTGAATTATTTAATGCCTTGCTCACCCCTGCTGGAAAATATGTTGGAGCAGCCTTCCCTTATCTGAGCGCGAATTTGGATTTTTTGGATTCGGTATTAGCGGATAAAGTTGAGAAAGATGGTCAATTTCACTCGAGTCTTTCAAATAAGATCGCCAAGTCTTGCGTGATTAACGTGAATGGAAAACTGATTGGAATTGTCGGGGCGACGACTCCAACCCTGCCGGAAATCAGTACCATCGGGGCGATCCGGGTAGATCCTCAACAGAATCGCGATCATCGAGCCCTAGCCGAGATCATTCAGGCTTCAGTTGACGAACTTTCAGAACAGGGAATCCAAATCATAATCTTGCTATCACACATGCAAGACTTGTCGATTGAGGAGGAGCTGGCGGGGTACTTGCGAGATGTCGATGTCATAGTTGGCGGAGGTTCGGACTCGATTCTTTTGGATGAGGATGATCGGCCCCGTGATGGAGATGACGAGCTTGTGTATGGAAAATATCCACTGTGGAAAACTTCTGCGACTGGAGAACGTATCGCTGTTTTGAATACAGATGGTCAATACCGGTATGTCGGTCGATTTGTCGCACATTTTGACGAGCGAGGAGTGCTCTTGCCGAAATATGACTCGAAAATGAGTGGAGCCTTTGCGACTGATTCAGACGGTGTGGTAGCACTCGGCAGTGTTTCGCCAGATCCACGCATCGTAAATCTGACCAATGCGCTCAAATCTCTGATTTTGGAAAAGGATCAAAATATTCTCGGAATGATCCCCGAATACCTCGAGGGGCGAAAGTCTAAAATTCGGACGCAATCGACCAACCTCGGTCAGCTCATCGCCGTGGCAAATCTATGGTATGCGCGCGCGTTTAGCGGAGAGTCGGTGGACTTGAGTATCACGAATGCTGGAGGCATACGGGCCTCCATTGGGATCGAAACAGTCTTACCTGGGCAGACTGAGGTGAGTCTGCTGCCGACGATGGCGACTTCCTACAAGCCGTCAGGTGGGATCTCGCAACTAGATATCGAGGCTGCTCAGGCTTTTAACAATGAGTTAGTACTCGTTACTATGACCGGCAAACAGATAAAAGAGACGCTTGAGGAAGGGATAAAAATGTTGCCGCGCGCTCATGGAGGATTCCCGCAAGTTGCTGGCATTCAGTGGGCAGTGGACCCAACAATGCAGCCTCGGACTGTCAATACCGAGACGGGTAATGTGGAGCACGTAGGAGGGCGTATCAGGGCGTTGGAGATCAATGGAGATATCATTGTGGAGAATGGCGTGCTGAGTTCTCTTGCGGATCAAGTCTATCGTGTGGTCACCTCGAAATATCTTTCGAATGGAGGAAATGGGTATCCCATTGAGGGGTACATCGAATCAGATCCTGATCGCACTGAATATCGCGTTTTACAAGCATTGATCGCTACTCCTGGGGATAGCACGTTTGCCCTCTCGGGTACTGAGCAGGATGCACTCGCCGAATATCTTTGGATCCATCACCAGATTGAGTAGTCTCGGCCTTGATTTTGGACAATTTCTTTTGTGATTGTCATGAGTATTCTGATGTATTCGAAATGCGTATTTTTGTCTTTACGGTAATATGCCAAATCTCACCCCCATACTTTCAATCCAGAATTTAAGACTTCG
>JBCCBL010000186.1:0-6077 GCA_039034055.1 Verrucomicrobiota bacterium
CCCAAACGGACGTGGTCGATTTAACGAAATGTCCTTTATCGCAGGCCATCTCTTGAAGACCTGATCTATCCAATCCCAATACGAATAAGGTCTTTTCTTCGGCTGATCGAAGAAAAAGAAACCGACCTTGTGGAGCTTGCAAAGCTCCCACTGATACTTTCTTCTATGAATATTAAGATCCTGAGTAATAACACAGCCGTGCTTCTTTGCCACTCCAGGAATCCAATCCTCATCCGCGCACCCTTGAGCAAAGTCCTGAGTGATATGAAAAACTTCGATACTTTCTCTTTTTCGCCCCTTCTGAAAACAATCGAAACCGGCAGTTAAATGCGTAGAGAAATTCTCATCGAAGTATACTCTCATGCCACTAATTTGTGAAAGTCTATCGCGTCCTTAATAACTGAAGGATCTTGATCGTATTGATCAGAAAGATCTTCTACCGCTTCGCCACCTCTAAATAGCGCATACACTGCTTCTGTAGTTGTATTGGTTCCAGTCATAACCGGCCTACCAAACGCCCGCTTTGGATCGACTACGATACTCCTATCTTTACCCATTGGCCAGAATGCTGACGCTAAATCGGTCGCTTCAGAAAAGTCGACTTTATCGCAGAATCCTAGGACCAATCCACGAAACTCATACTGTAGTCGATCCGTCAAATTAACCAATGAAGACTTTCCCAATTCAGATTCATCAAATAGGATATGGCTTCCATCGGTCAATATGCCGCGTTTCGCAAAGGGATACCGACAATCAAAAATTTTCGATAATGCGCGATGTGCTGACTTAATTTTTTGCAGCGAGATACCCAGGCTCCGAAGAGAGTATATGGAATAAGCCTCAATCAATTCATTAAAATCGAACGCCCGCTCCTTTCCTTCTCCCCAAGAATCAATGATTTTTGTTTCTTGATCCGGCGTCCCAACCACCCAACGACGCAGCTTAGTCAAAGGCAGCCGCAAAATCAGCGAAGCGTCAGGAATTGTGTAAATACCTGAACCTAAGGAGATTTCAACTGGAATACTCGTGCTCATGTACCTTACAGTGATCATTTGTTTACAGATTTCAATCTTTTGCTAACAGCCTATTAGTGGAGTTTTTTTGATAAAGCTTTTTCGGCCGCAGCATGATCAGCGGTCGTGCAAGTATTTGCTTGAGAGGCTTTTAACGTAGAGTTCATTCGATTTTTCAGGGCTATTTCTTAACCCAGAAAGCAGGTTAGATACCCGAACATCGGGGCATTTTTTGTGGATTCCTATCCACAGATTTCTGGGATTTTGGCTGATGTCTTGTGAGTAGAAATGGATGATCAAGCATTTAATTCGCAGTGATTTAACATGGAAAACCTTTCTTTTCCGGTGTTGGTTAATTGGTTTTGGTTTCTGATGGTTTGCTTAGGCTATTTCGCCCCGCGAAAAATGGACTCTACGCAATTTTTTACGTATTGTTCATCTGTCAAAATGTCTGCAGAGTCTCCGGGGAATACGACCACTGCTTTGAAATGAGCTGCTAAATCGGCGAATAGTTTTATTCGTGCCGTCGGCTCTAGCGAATCCCTCCTCTGAAGGGCCTGTAAGGCAATTTTTGCCTGAATGGGCGATACCCGTTCACGAAGGAGTGCCTCCATCCGTGGGTGTTCAGAAAATGAATTATACTCTGTATCAGAAATTTCAGACAACTTGGGAATCTCTCTATCTGGAGCGCGCACGACCACCGTACCGGCAATTATATCTCCCAAGCGCTGAGAGCGGCGATTGATTAATGAAACCACACCTCCTAGGCAATAGAAGAGTGGAAGGCTATCGACAAATCGCATCAGATTTCTCATGACAACCTGATCTAACCTCAATCGAAACCCGCGAGAGTCCATCACTTTCAGGTTGAATAATTTTTTGCCGATCGTTTTTCCTTTCCAGCCAAATTCGAGAATTAAAAAATACCCAATCGATAACGCGAAATAGAAAATGATGTAGAAGGCAGTCGCGATATCTACAGAGATCCAGCCCAAAATCTCGATCAATGCGGATATAATCAAGAAAAGCGTCGCAATAGTCAGATAGTCTATAGCCAGGGCCATACAGCGGACCAAGGGGCTCGCCAATAAATATTCAAAGGTGATGCCTTCGGGAGTCTCGATCTCTAGAGCATTGAAGCGCGGCTGGTTCATTGGACAGCCTCCGCTTTTTCTCCTTTCCTTCCGAAGAAGAGGACGTATGCAAATACTGCTAACAATTGCACGACGCCGAAGGCAATTTTCACGCTATATGGGAGCACCGGATAATGATATTGAGAAAAGAAGCTCTCGACGATTCCCGCCCAGATTAACAACACCGCGATCCCCCCGATCAAGAACACAAGATCCCTCCGTATATCCTGAAGCCGCGCCATCAGGCTCATACGCCCGCGTGCAAACAGGAGTGCCCGTGCGATGATCAAGCCACCTTGTCCGGCCAGGAGTATGGCCGGTATTTCGACACTCCCATGCGGAAGGAGCCATCCAGTGAGAAAAATACTCTCTCCGGCTAGGATGTAGTCCACGACGACCGCACCGATGATGATTCCATTATAAAAAATAAGGATGCACGTACCGACCCCGAAAGTAATTCCCAGCGTCAGGGTAAAAATAGCAACACGTGTATTGTGAGTCATCAATTGGGCAGAAAACCTTGATTTTGCCCCATCCATGTGGTCGGGATCTAGCGATTCCTCCATATCCACCCGATCATTTGGGGATCCCAACAGATGATCGAAGGGCATCAGGGTAGGCTTTGAATCAGGATCCAAGGCCAATGATAGCCCTCCGAAGACTCCTCCGAGTAAGAAGAGCGCCATACAAAAACCAAGTGACTTCGAATTGCGCCGCACCACCCGCGCAAACTCGGCGACGGTATTCGAAATAGTACGCCATGAGAATCGTGCACGGCGAGAACCATGCAATTCTCCGAACCCACGAGCCAATAGACTCTCGAGGTAAATACGGGTCGCGGGCTCAAATGCAGCCGCCTTCAGGCGGACGAGGTCCGCGCCTAATTTTTCGTAAAGACCATGGAACTCAACAACCTCTTCAAGGGAGAGCGATTTGCGTCCCCGCTCCTCAAGCACCCCCAACAGGGTTTCATAGCGGGACCAATCTCTCTGACGGTTTCTTATGAATTTTTCTACATCAAGGATCATCGAAGAAATAACGGTTAGATCACCTGGCGTTGTTTTACGGATAAATATTGATTCACCACATCGACACTCAGTTTTTCCTGATTCAAGACCGAAAATTGAACACCCATTGCGTCCAAGCCTAGACGCATCCGGCGCAGGCCATCCCAGCGCATGTGACCTGAAATCTGCTGCGCGATGGAGGGAGCGTCGTATTCGTCTGAAAAAATCGGATACACTCCAGGCCTTCGTATCGAATTCACAATTACGTAATGATTGCGCGAGATCAGCCCAACGTGTTTTTTGAATTCTCCAGCGGCTAAATCATCAGCCAAGTCCGTCATGAATATCAGGAGCGAGCGTCGACGAATTCTTAGGCGTAAAAATGTAAAGAGGGATGCAAAATCCGCTGGTGCACTTTCTGGAGTCAAATTGAAAAGAGCATCCTGTACTGTCTGGCTATGTCGGCTACCTGTATTGGCTGGAACAAATCGCGACACCCGGCTGCCGTGAGCGATTAGTCCAAAGAGATCTCCCTGCTTCTCAGCGGCCATTCCCAGCACACTTGCAACCGTGACGTAACGTTCCAAGAAGTTTTCTCCAAACGAGTCGTCGTCCCCAAGATTCCCATCTCTGGCAACACGCAAACCACTCAACCGCGAATGGTCTAAAATGAAATAAACGTGCTGGGTACGCTCAACTTGATACATCTTGGTAGCCCATGCGCCTCGTTTAGCAGACGCCTTCCAGTGCAAATCCAAAATATTATCGCCAGGAGCATATTCACGCAGTTGTTCGTATTCGCGCCCTTGCCCGGTCTGCCGCTGTAGGTGAGCCCCTGACAAACCTCGATTCATAAACAAATTTGCCAGCTGCTTGCGCTCTCTACGCAAATTGGGATATACCCGAATCTCTCCTCCAGTGGCGCAGGCTCGCCGCACTTGAAACAGGCCCAGCCTTGATGGGAATTCCAAAAATACCTTTGGCGCCGGATAGATCCCTCGGTTAGTGGGTGTTACCGAGAATGAGACCGAAAACAGACTGCCTTCTTTCGCGGGGAGCACGACGTCTTTCGAGTATTCGCTGCACTCGATCTCTGGGTCGAATGCGAGCGCAATATGAAAAGCCCGAGGCATCTGGTTCGTTATCCTAAAATAAATGCTATAATTTCCTTCGGACGCCCGAGATAAGCGGCAAACGGGGTCTGCTTTCACTTCTACTCCATGCAGCATCCGCGCAGACCCATTCATATCAATAGTCGCCAACACCAAAATGCATGCGATTGCGCCTAAGAGTAACCCAGACCCACCGAAGGCAGCAGCGTGGATCGCAACTGGGAACAACCCTAGCAACAAAAGGAGTAAACGACCTGAAGGGACAGGAAGCATTTAACGGGGAACCGGAATGGAATCCAAGAGTCGGCTCACGACCTCGGGAATTTCCAAGCCTTCAATTTCGTATTCTGGCCTCAACGACAAACGATGTCCCAACACGGGCAAGGCCATATTTTTGACATCATCCGGAGTCACATAATCTCTTGAATCAATCGCCGCATAAGCACGGGAGGCCAGAATCAAGGCCTGGGTAGCTCGTGGGCCCGCTCCGACAAGAATACTTTCGTGAGAACGGGTCTTTCGGACCAATTCAACGATGTAGGCTAAAAGCTCATCCCGGATGACAACTTCATTCAACTGCGACCGGATCGCAGCCAAAGCTCCTGGCTCAAGGACCGGGTTTACCCCTCCTGACGCCAACTGTGCTTCTGGGGTATCCGCAGATAGCATCCTTTGCGCGAGCAACACCTCTTCATCACGCTCCGGGTAGCCCATTTGAATCTTGAGCATGAAGCGGTCTTGCTGGGCCTGTGGTAGCGGATAGGTCCCCTCGTGCTCAATTGGATTTTGAGTCGCGAATACGGTAAAACTGGAGTCTAGGACAAAGTCTTCCCGGTCTATCGTCACGCGCCTTTCCTGCATCGCTTGAAGTAGGGCCGATTGCGTCTTGGCGGGGGCTCGATTGATTTCATCGGCCAGGAGGAAGGAGGTAAAAACAGGTCCTTTGAGGAGGGTGAATTCCTGGGTCTTCATATTAAAGACATTCATACCTGTAATATCTGCCGGCATGAGGTCTGGCGTGAATTGTATTCGATTACTGGCGACAGAAAGGACTGAGGCAAGTGTTCTCACTAGAAGCGTCTTAGCCACTCCGGGCACCCCTTCCACCAGAGCATGACTTCCGGTCAATATTGTCACAAGCGCTAGATCGATCACACCCTCCTGGCCTATTATAATCTTACCTATCTCTTTGCGCGCTGCGTCCAGCGTCGTATAAAATTCGTCAGGAATATTTGAGTTCACACCCTAGCCTTGTTTTGAGAGTTTATGATATTTTTGAGTTGGAAATAGAGTGACTGAGGATCGCGTTTTCGTCGGTCTGTGTTTTTAAAAGCAGCGATTGCCTCGCGAGCGTTTTTCAGCTCCTGCTGATATCGTAATGCCTCGGCGGGATTCGAGAGAACCGATTTCTCCCAAAGTTCGAACGCCCTCAGAGGTTGCTCTTGCGCCGGCAAGAATCGATTTATCAACTCAGACAATCCATGATCTGACGATGACTCTGCCACGACTGCGCTCGGATCTCCATCGCTGTGTGGTGGAAGCAGAGGAACTGCGTTTTTCCAGATCCAGGCAAACAGGAATAAAAATCCCACCAGAATCACTGGAAAGAGTTTATACTTTTTCACCAAATCAACAATTCCGGTCGTCTGGACGATGCCGAAATGCGCCTCGTCAAAGATAACGGTGTCGGAACCGGCAAGGAGCCAGTGAAACAATTCCAAATCGCGGCGCAGATAAAGGGCTTCATTCGAGAAGAGATAATCATCCCCGAACATCACAATCGATCCTCTCCCATAATTTCGATAGGCAGCG
>JBCCBL010000187.1:0-6012 GCA_039034055.1 Verrucomicrobiota bacterium
GGGCAGCCAGACCGGCGAATTTGGCATGACTGTTGTTGACCGGATGCCGGTCTCTGAGAGTGCGGATCCCGATTGGCCAGATCTGATTTTATTTATTCCTGTGATCATCGTCTTTGCTTCCGGTCTCGCGGTTGGATTTCCGTTCGTTTTAGAATTTTTCCTCAATTACCCATTCCGGCGCCAGGAACTTGAAGAACTTACGGAAGTTCCGGTTTGGGGAACGATCCCAAAATTAAAGCAATCTCTGCAATTCCTTCCAAAGTGAGGTCCAAGCCTCAATCAATAATCCATCGTGGCCAAAAATAAATATCTCCTCTCCTTGGAAACAGTAACCAATTCTTTGTTGGTGGCACAAACCAGTGGTCAGTGCGGAGCTTTCCTAGCGGTCACGAGCAGCATCCCAAGTGAGGGCAAGAGCTTAACCTGCCGAGCAATGGCAAATCTCCTGAGCCAGAAGCGGCGACGGGTTTTGCTGATAGACGCGAATCCTTACAACCCAATCCCCTCGGAAATGATCACGGATAGCACGCCTACGCTTTTTGAACTCATGGCGAAGCCTGAATTGAGTTCCGAGCTTTCGAAAACGGAAGAGGATTTCGTGACCGTTTCCACGGGAGCTGAGGGTGATCTCATTGTCGATGCCCCCAAATCCTTGGCGGGACTCATGGAGGAGCTGAAGAAAGACTTTGACCACGTGATTTTCGATTTACCGGCCTATGAGTCCGTTCGGGCTACTGGAATATTAATCAGTATCATCAAGGATACCTTGCTTGTTGTGAAACACCAGGGCCCCAGCAATTTGGTGATCAAAAATACCTGCGAAGGTATTGAGCAAGACGGAGGGAAACTCCTCGGCACGGTATTTAATCGATACAAAAATTATATCCCCAAATTCATCGATAATCTCATCTAGAATACAACGTAATCAATATCCTGTCACAACGACTTTTCAATGACGACCAAAGCATCAGCACTCTCAATCGAAGCCTTTGAGTTTGAGGATCATCCCAAGCTGACAAAGTTACATGAACAGTTTTATAGTGTTACCCGCGATGAAGCCTTTTGGAAATGGAAGTATCTCGAGAGGCCGGGTGGGCGAAACAGCATAGCCATCGCCAAAGATGGGAAAGGGGCTATTGTCGGGCAGACGGGAGTATCGAATTATCCTTTCACGATCGAGGGAAAAGAGCGTAGTGGAGGTCAGGCCCAAGATATTGTAGTGCTCGATGAATACCGAGGCGGACGCTCATTCTTCAAACTTGAGCGACTAGCGCGCGACATGCTCACTGCAGAAGGCACTGAGATGTCCTATGGGTTCTCAATCGAAATCACGCGGAAAGTAGCCACCAAAGCTCTAGGCTTCACCGACATTGGGCAAATTATAAAAATGGTCCAGGTCTACAACCCAGCTCCCTACATTGCTCAAAAACTCAAGATTCCTGGCCTCTCAAAGGTTCTTGGAGCGGTCATAAGACCCTTACTGAAAATCAAGAACAAACGCGCTCCGAAGATAGACTTGGGCCCTGATATAAAAATTGAGGAAGTTACTTCCTTTGACGAACGGTTTGATACCCTCTGGAACGCTGAAAAGGATCGCTACGGGGTCATTTCAAATCGTGATTCTCAGTACTTAAATTGGCGCTACGCAAACAATCCTGTTCAAGAATTCACGGCCTTGGCAGCTGTGCGCGGCGGCGAAATCCTTGGTTATATTATTTTCGAGAAGAAATCTGGATTTCGTTCATTTTCAACCCTCAGTGTTCAGGTCAACGCAGCTACGCGGGGAGAAATTCTGGATTTCTTTGTCAGCCAATCAGAAGATGTCCGCAGTGAAGACATCTTAAAGCGACTCTTTCGAGAGGCTCAAGATATCCTCATAGAAAAGAAGGTCGAAATCATCTCGGTCTGGTGTCTGCCACACATGCGGATGTATGGGATGCTCAGCAAGCTAGGTTTCAAAGAGCGTCCAACGCCTCATAATTTAATTGTGCGAAAGCACTCCGAAGGTTCAGAAATGGACCGAATTTTTGATCTGAAATCATGGTATTTAACCCACGGTGACAAAGATCATTTCTAATTCACTATGATTTGAGTATGGACTCCGACAACAGCCGAATTCGCATTGCCCACATTCATGCAGGGAAAAAAATGTGTGGCTGCGCTGCATATATTTTCAACCTGATGGAATATATGGACGCCACGCGATTCGAAAGTCATTTGACGCTTTTGGAGGAGGGCGAGGTCTCGGAAGCAGCAGAAGCACGCGGCTTACCCTACTTTGTAGCTGGTAAGAGTAAGCCCGGTGACCCTGGAACATTCCTTAGGCTTCGTAAATACTACATTGATAATTGTATCGATATTGCTCATACGCATACATTAAATGGGAATTTCTATGGTCGTGTCGCTAGCTTACTGTCTCCCGGGACCAAAATAGTGACTACGGTCCATACATACATGAAAAAAGTGATTGGAGACATCGCTGGAAAGCGAATGTTGTTAGGTCGATTAATGCTCGCTCAGAACAAGATCCTGAGTATGGGCAACGCCGCTTTTGTAGTCGCATCTGAAGACTTACGCCAAGACATCATGAGTGATGGGGTCCCCGAGCAAAAATCACATATCGTATATAATGGGATACGTTTACCGTCTAAATCGGAAATTCCACTACAACGTTCAAAGATGCGCGAAGCATTTAGCTTCAGCCAGGAAACACTGGTCATTGGGACCGCGATTCGTCTGGTTCCCTCGAAGAATGTCCAAGCACTTATTCGCGGAAGTGCGGCTCTAAAGAAAGCTGGTATTCCGCATAAAAACTTAATTATTGGGGAGGGGGGAGAGGCTCCTAAGCTCAGAGAACTCGTCGAAGAGTTGGGTCTTCAGGAAGAAGTCGTCTTTGCGGGCTGGCGGGCAGATGCGCGATCCCTGGTTGCCGGGTTGGATCTATACGTGCAACCTTCATTGGAAGAAAATTTTCCCTACGGCATCCTTGAGGCGATGGCCATGGAACGACCGGTCCTCTGTTACAATACCGGGAGCCATCCAGACATGGTTGAATCCGGTAAGACTGGATATGTCTGCGAGCATGGAAACCAGGAGGAATTCGAGCGGCGCTTAGTCGAATTGATGACTCATCATGAGCGCCGCCTTACCTTTGGCACTCAAAGCCGCCAGCGAGTTCAAAATCATTTTACTGATGATGGGATGGCCGCGGCGATGGCTACAGTCTATGAAACAGTGGTCTCGGCTAAGAGCGCTATGAATCCGGTTGCAGCGTGATGGACTCGACGGCGGCAGATAAGTTATCCCAGCAGCTTTCTTGGGAATATCGCCGTCAAGGGTCCGGTCGGGATAAGCTCTTTTTTGCCCTAGCGGCATTTGTTCTGGCCGTCGCGGGAGCCTTTGCCATTGGGGTTGTCCTAGCGGCCCTGCCAAATCCGATCCTCGCGGTTCCTCTGATCCCTAGCGCCATCGGTGGCATCATATTTTTGCTGAGACCCTATTGGGCGGTGTTGCTCTTAGTGTTCATCATTCCATTCCAATTCATGGCGAACATCAGTGGGGATGGTACCATCACTTTGCCCAAAATTTTAATGCCGGCGGTAGTAGGCGTTTGGTTGCTTAATCATTTGGTAAAGAAAAATGCCCGCCTGGTTACATCGTTTGTCAACCATCCCTTTTTTGCATCAGTTGTCCTCTTTTATTTAAGCCTATTGCCGTCATATTTAAATGCGCATCATGAAGGATTATTTTTCGGCTTTTTGTTCACAAAGATGATACCCTACTATGTAATCGCGGTGATGCTCGCAGATACCATTAATACGGTTTGGCGGTTGAAGCAGTTTTATTTTACGGTATTCGCAATTGCTTACATCATTACTGGGTTTGGGATTATCGAAATTTTCACCGGTCAATCGATTTTGAGTCTGGTCGGTATGGATTATAATCTGGTGGGCGGGGGTTCACAAGGGCTCGTGAGTACCAAAAATGCAAATACAGACGAGGAAGCAGAGTGGATTCGAGTGGCCTCCACTTTCTTGGATTCGAATTATTTTTGCGGATTCATGTTGCTGAGTTTAGTATTTGTTTTGGGGGTTTGGCAGTTAACGACTTCTATAATTGCGCGGGGAGCGATTGTTGGTTATTGCCTGATGGTGGCAATGAATGTGGTTGCGACTGGAAGCCGAGCTGGCTTGGTAAGCACTGCGTCCTTCGTGGGGTTGTGTCTTTTGTTCTTTAACTACCCACTCAAACGGCTGCTTGTCGTCTGTGGAGCGATTGGAGTGGTCTGTATCATCCCATTCTTAAACGATATTCTCGGAGACTCTTATCGAAATGGGATCTCGCTCGACGCCTTCTATGATGATCCACGCTATGGGATTTGGACTACTGGAATTGAAATGGTCAAAGAATACCCAGTCCTTGGAGTTGGTTTTGGAAACTATCTAGACCGCTGGCACAACTTTCGGACGACACGAGGCGAGATGAAGCCATTCCTTCCACACAACACGACGCTTGGCCTATTAGCGGAGTCCGGATTGTTCGCGCTCGTCTTTTTCAAATTCGCTATAGCCGTCATGGCGGCGACGATCATGCTCTGTTGGCTGAAAACAGAAAGCCATGGTCGGAAACAGATGATAAAACTAATTGGCCTAAATCTATGTGCCTTCTACTTGTTTTCGTTTTCAACAAACGCCATCGATTTTGAGTTTTTGTGGATCACGATGGGAGCAACGATTGCTCTGACCAAACTCAAGGACTCCGAATTCATTGATTCAAGGCATCTGACATTGAAAGCAAGGGGGAACACGAAGCCGTTTTTGCTATGAATTTTTTAATTGGAAAGTTGAATTGGGCACTGTGGATAATCTGCCTCTGCGGAAGCGCTCAGGGGATTCTGCATGCGGCGATCGATCCTGGACGGGAGGAGCTGGATGCCAAGATGGAGTCGTTGAAAAAAGAGGCCGAGGCTCTGCGCGCCTCGGGGGTTTCATTACCTATGCAGCAGTTAAGGCAGGCAGAGCAAAGGTATCAATCGGCGGCGGCTCGGGGTGAGAAGCGAACGATGCGCGCAATAGTGATGCGTCTCGAATCCAGGTTGGCAGAGTTAACACCGCGGCCTGCTAAAGACAGCACAACAGCTTCAAAAGAATTGTCGGGCGAGCGATTTAAAGAGGCGCTAGAGGGCTTCGTGAACTACCAATCTGGTACTCCGAGTGACGACGCAGATGGATACATTGGTGTGGGCTATACTTGGAATGGCTTAGCCAAGACCTTTCGCGATTCAGGCGCTGATTACGCAAAGACCGTGCTCGTGTCTTGGGGTAAACTTGAGCCGCGAGCACCTCTCAAAAATGAAGACCCGTCATACACCTGGACGCGCCTCGATGAAATCGTTAAAGAATATCAAAACGAGGGCTTCGAGTTACAAATGGTGCTCAAATCGAACAATCCTTGGGCGATCCCGGCTACTCGAACCACAGATGGATTTGTCGCTCCGGGCGCCGGTTCGATCAGTGCACTACCCGAGCCGAAACATCAAGCGGCCTACGCTCGTTTCATCGCTAGCATTGTCGAGCGATATGATGCTGATGGATTTAAGGATATGCCGGGTCTAAAATATCCGCTGATATATTGGGAAATCGAATCAGAGGCCTTTCATGAGGGCTACTGGAGAGGCACCGTCGAAGAATACGGAGAACTTCTCGAAATTGCCTATGAGGCATCTAACGCAGCATCCCCGGACTCAAAAATAATATTGGCCGGTCTAAATTTCAGCGATGCGTTTGATGATAACCCGACACCCCGCCAGCTTCAGGAAAAGCTGCGTAAAAAAAGCAAGCTTGCTCAGAAAGGACTGTTGTTTATGCGCAAGTCACTCACTTTTACCGACCATTATGATGTCATAGAAATTCACTACAACCGAGACTATCGCGGGCTACCCGGAATTATGTCATGGCTATACAAAGAGCTTGGACCGGTTGAGGCCGTAAAGAAAGAGATCTGGGCGGGTGA
>JBCCBL010000188.1:0-6008 GCA_039034055.1 Verrucomicrobiota bacterium
AATGAGCGCTTTCATATCACTTGGTCCACCCCTCCGACTCGGCGAATTTAAAATTCACGGTTTCCTTAAACTTAAAGAACGCGATTTTCCCGGAAAGCGTTCCCTTGCCTCGGAAGGTAAACTCATCCCCACGCTTCACTCCGATCAATACCGCTTCCCCGCGAATCGTCACAACGCACAGGGCTTCACCCTCGGCTCCCAATTTCAATTTGCCCACATAGGTTGGGCCCTCAACAAAATATCCGAGCCCCAAGCCAATACCGGCCTTCAAACGGAAGACGCAGCTAAAATCGTAAAGCGGCGCCCAGACCTCGAAATAGAGATAGCCCCCTGAGAATTGGTCGGCCGGTCCCAAGACCTCGCCAAACTGAGGATCTGCAATCAGCAAGGGGTCTGAGTTGCAAGACGTTCCAAAAAACGCCCCACCGGCGATCTTGCCCGCTTCGAAATCTCCCGAAAAACCTCCGGCTAGGTAGCTTTGATCCACTCCGAGCTGAATCGTTGCAGCAAAATACTCGAGATCGACCCCCTCGTAATTCGAATCGCCGGTGATATCAAAATGCCCCCCAAAGCCTCGCAATTTGATCCCAGAATCGTCCTCAAATACACATTTAATACCGGCTGACACCGACATCCCTCCCGCCGAATCGACCCCCGACCATGAGGCAGCACCCGCACTGGCTCCGATAGAAACCTCAGTCGCGCTCACTCCCGCGGGTGGGCTGCAGCCTTCGACCCCGGCTGAGTCCAAATCAAGGATCCTCAGATAGGCATCGATTTCGATATCCTCGGGCACCTTAAATTTGAAATTCCCGTCCAGCCTCAGCTCGTGAAGTGAGTCACTCTTAATGTGCGCAAAGCCCACAATGTTCGCCGATCCGGCCCAATTTGAAACTTTATCCAGCATCGCGGTGAAGGCCTCATCCAGCGGCACCGCCTTCTTGATGACATCCTCAATCAGTTCCCGCATCGCGCTGAAAGCGGTGTCCATACTCTCGCGCATCAGCGCCTCGGGATCGAAGACCTGCTGGCGAATAGACTCCTGGACCAGGCTGGCGAAGTCAGACTGATACAACTCGTCTTCAATTTCCTGGATAATCCGATCCTCCCATTCAGACGGACTGCGGCCTTTGAAATTCCAATAGGAATAGAGATCGTCGGTCCCATCTGAAAGCTCGTTTGAGAGCGCGCTCAGGGCTGCTGAAATTTCGTTTTTCAAAGCGCTCTCAGATCCCGAAATAATCGCCTGCATCTCATCATACATGGCCCCGCCAGGATTATTCAAAACGGATCGGACCGTTCCAATGATTGCATTCACATCCTCTAGGACCGTGACAATTTGCTGGATCGTGGGGGTCGTCTCTCCCAGCAATGGGTCAATGTAGAGAAGAAGATCATCGCTGAAATCGGGTAAGAAAATCCCTACATACTGGTCGATCGTCTCCTTAAATTTCAGCAGCTCATTGGTCACCGCGTTCTGAGTCAGCAGGCCATCGCTGCTGCCCAATCCATAGAGGATTAGGTTCAAGCTGTCCTGGATCAAGCCCAAGGCATCGTCGATCTCGGTGATCACGTCATCCACTAGAATGCTGTTCACCCCTTGCTGGATGTGGTTGCTCAGATCGGTCTCAAGCTGGCTAATTGCATCGTTGACCGCTTGCTGCTTGTAACTCCCCTGCGGCAAGGCATCAAGCGTCAGCACCAATTGTTCGACGCGGGCGTCGATCATCGACCCAAAAGCGGGACCGAGTAAGTTGCGAGGATCCGCATCGAGTAAGTCGCGCGCTCCGGAAAGTCCGTCGGAAATCCCCCCAAATATCTCGTTACCCAGCGCATTAGTGATCGCCTGGCTCACGCCCAAGCCATCATCGATTGCGTCGAAAATGAGACTCTCCAGATTCTCTGAAAAATTCCCGTATTCCGCACCAAATGCGATTTTCACATTTTCCGCGCTCAGGAATTCGATCTGGTGCTCGACCGCGACCACCAAGAGATTGTCGCCCACTAACTCTGAGGATCGGAAACGCCGTAGGACAAAAGACCAGTCGAGTGGATAATCAAAATCGACCACTCCGAGGAAGGTTTGCTGCGCGCGCACCCGATAGAGTTCATCATCCTCCAAAGTCGCCCCATCGCGCCGATACTCTGCCAAACTCACCGCGACAGGCTGGTTGGTGGTCGGATAGCCATGGTGAGACTCGTCGAAAAACGGGTCAGCAGCGGGAGTCTGCCCCTCGGGTTTCCAGCCTTTGTCGGCGACCGGCCAGCCTCCCATCGCATAGACCGGCGAAGACGTGTCTGCCTCAGTCGCACTCACATGGAAATGGACCTGCAAATCCTTAAAATACTGGACATCGACACTCCCATAGAGATTCCAGTAGCCGCGCTGATCATTGATCGGGCGTGAATCGCTCGCTGCGTGGTTGAAATACGCGTCTTCAAAGGGAGACACTAAATAGGGATTTTCCCCGTTCGGACCGGTAATCTCGAACCGCGCCGGCATCTTGAAGCGCGAAGTAAAATCGGTGCCGGGCATTTCAAAGGCCCGGGCAATCTGGCCCGTATTTCGGATACCGACCGGCGCTATCATGGGATAGGTCAAATGGGAAGCATAGGTCCGGATGCCGAGGACTAGCGTTTCCCCGACCCCCGGATCACACTCGGCTGGGTTGTTGGTAAACTGAATATCCTGGGTCAGGAAATTGGCGTCCCAATAATCCAGCTCTTTCTCCGGGTCATCATCCGGCACTTTCGCTTTATCGAGCTTACCGAGGCAAGTGATGATCAACTCTTCGAACTCTTGGATAAAATTCGAAGGCTCGGGTATATCGACATTTCCGTCGGTCAACGAAGTCACATTCTCGTTAGAAAGATAGGCCAAGCCAAAGTTGGTGAAATTGAATGCATAGCCCCAAATCACGGCCTCAGATGGAAACCCGCCATCAATCGGATCATGGATACCCGACACCCCCGAATGGCGTGCATAATACTTCGAAATCCCCTTGAGCGGAATCGTCTGAAACAGCTCTCCGGCGATATTCATCGAAACCGAGAAAGCACTGTCGCTCGCACACCGAAAATTAAGCCCAGAATAATCCGCCAGACCCGAGGGGATGACATCACTGCTGCTCTCATAGCTCGCCATTGAGGGGCGTTCCGCAGTCGCCAGTTCATCGGGTCGGAATCCCGAAAGCAGGACCACCCCCGGTCCCTGATCGTCTCCCAATGGATTATCTTCGCCGTTTAAAAAATGCCCGCTCACCAAAAAATTTCCGGTGCTGAAAAGCTGATCGATCGAATGGACGTAGGTGGAATGGGTCTTGTCAATCAGACCCCACGATAACGGCTTCATGAAACCAATCGTCCCCTCCGCGTGCAGACCACCATCGGGCGTGATTACCAGTGATTTTTCAGCCGGTTCGAAGGTAATCGTCTCCAGATTCTGAGGCGGCGGGCACAGGGGAGTGGTCCCATCATCGAGACAGCCCTGGTTATAAGATACTTGAATCGTGGTGATGCCTTCGAGGGAACTCGTTGATGGATTGACCCGATCCGACGCGATATCGACCTGCCCAAGACCCACCGCATCTATCGAAACATCGTATGGAAAATGCGTGACAAACTCGACCGCCTCGGCGGCCAGCGAAAGGCTCATTTCCGCTGAGCCATTAAGGCCAGAGGCCTCTGCTTTGACTGCGGTCACCTCCGCCAGCGCCACCCCCTCATAATACCCATCATTTGAGCGCTTGAGACCCCCATCCGAATTATCCAGGGACGGATGAAAATGATCGAGCTGCGCTTGCTGGGGAGCACGGACGTAGGCAACGCCCTTGCTGTTGAAATCAAAGGTGCCGGTGGCCGTTTTCCACGAAATGGAATCCACATTTACGCGGACCGGCTTCGTTTCCTCAACGATCCAGGCTTCCGAATTTCCATTAAAGCTGGCCGATAGGTCTGCGGCGGTCGGATTCAGATCGGTGCCCAGGACCACTCCAGAAATCTCCACCTTCGACTCCAACACCATATCATTTTGCTGGGCACTCCAACCCAGGCCAGGCGGAAGCCTCACTTCCAAATCACTCGTTAACTCGCTGGTCGACAGGAGCGCCGGGCTCACCCGCCGAAAGGACACGTTCGCCAATTGCGCGCTATCATCCGCAGGCACCTTAAGCGAGACCAAGCTCGCACCCCCATACGAAGCATTTCCGCTCGCGTCCAAATATACCGGACTCAGCACCGTACTAGCACCAAAGGTAAAACTCGGAAAATCCTTCAAAAACCCCGTCTCAACCGTCAACTGAGTCGAAATAGTATCGGCCGGCAGACCCGCCCCGAAAAAGGAAGGACTGTTGCTGATTTCGGTGAAAACGGTATCGTAAGCCCCGAAAGCAAGGTTGCCATTGAAATGCAACAGGCGCACCGCTGACTCCAGCGTACTCAGGCTATTAGCCAGACGCAAATCAGTCGGAGGGGTGGCGACGGGATCATCGTAATGACTGGCCGAGACCACGACATAGTAGGCCTTGTTTACCGGATCGAGCTGGACCGCCGGATCTATTTTCAACACAAAGGTCTCCTCGGCAACTTCGGGAACCTTCACCCCATCGACCCATTTGTAAGACGCAATCCCGGCAGAAAGCGCGAGATCGTTGCTATCAAGAGCCACTTCAAGGTCGGTCCCACTCTCAAAAAGACGCACATTGAAAAGGAATTCGATAGAATCTGAACCCGGGAGCACGACATCGAAAGTATCATACCGAAAGACCTGCGCATTCACCGACAGCTCCGCGAAATCCCCGCTCACCATCCCCTCCACAAGATGGGTTTTCGAAAACCCTGCGCTTTCAAGCACCACATAAGTGTTCAACGCATCATCGGCCGAAGTGGTGCTATCGAAATGATAGTAAGTGGCCCCTGATTCCTCAGTGACGGTCGACTCCACGACCGGGATCACAATCCCGCCACCCGACGGCTCGCTCAGCAAACGGGAGCGCACCCGATACCCTTCAAAAGGGTCCAGACGAATCGTCGGAAACAGAGCCGCAGTATAAGTCGTCGAAAGCGGCACCGTCGGACTGAAGCTAACACTCGCCACCGATTGATCACTCTCATCCAATAAATCAAACTCCAGAGTGTAGACTGTATCCGGCGGCAAAAATTTTGGCCAGTCTACCCTCACTTCCACATCGATGTGGTTGCCGGTCGAATTCGAGGCAATGATGTAGCGTTCGCTATCACTCAGCTCAACCTCGGTCGAAACCTCCAGACTAGTGATCGACTGGCCATAACTGATCAACCCACCAGCCGCGAGCATCAGCCAAAAACAAAGCGACCGCCGCAGTGAGGAGACACTGCGCGCATGCTTGCGGTGACAAACCTTGCCACAAGAGAGATACATCGGGCGATTGAGAGGGCTGTAAACGGGTGGGTTTGCAAATCATGCAGCATCTCACAGACCCAAATTAGAGAAAACCACCAAAGGCTCCACATTTAGCTTAGTTGTTACATCAGCGACTCACCTAGAAACGAATTGCCGCATCCCAAAGTCTAAAACTACCCAGACCTGTCACATATTGGACACGCGAATCCGCTCCGCGATGTAGTCGCCGGCACTGATCGGTGGATACTTCGCAGGACTCTCTGCCGAAATACAACTCGGGATCGCTTCAATCATCACATCTGGATCGGGGTCGCTGAAAAAAGCGATCGAAAGCCGCCCATTTTTCATCGCGGCTGGACGGGGCACCACCCGGTGCGGTGTCGACTTGAAACGATCATTACTCCAGCGCGCGATCAAATCTCCAGTATTGATCACCACCGTCCCCGGGATCGGGGGCGCATCTACCCATTCCCCATCGACATTCTGCACCTGCAAACCACCGGCATCGTCCTGAAACAACACCGTCAAAGTCCCATAGTCGGTATGCGCTCCGGCTCCCAATTGGCCCTCCTGAACCGCCTCAACTGGCGGGTAATGCAACAGACGCAAAGTCTGAGTCAGCCCGGTG
>JBCCBL010000189.1:0-5977 GCA_039034055.1 Verrucomicrobiota bacterium
CCCCCAGATAGCGACTCCGGCATGCGTTCGAGCAATGGGCCCAGTTCCAGTAGATCAACTGACTTCTCGAAGAAATCCTTCGAAGCCTGTTCTGCTCGCAAGCTACCCGAGCGACCGGCAAGCAGATTCCGCCGAACGGTCCAATGCGGAAAGAGACGATGATTCTGAGGCACCCAACCCACCCGGCGTCGAAAAGCAGGCAGGGTCGTGTTATCATCCAACCAGGTGACTCCCTTCACTCTTATGGATCCACGCACCGTTTTGCGTATCCCGACAATCGACTCCAAGAGAGAACTCTTTCCCGCGCCCGAGGGCCCGAATATTCCAAGCACTGACGACGTCGTTCGAAAAGAAACCTTCAATTCGAAATCTGGGAGCGGCAAAGCCACCTCTAGTTCAAGCCATGGCATCATCGCAAACCTCCCTGCTTTCGGGTTAGACGCTCAGTAAGGTAAACCGCAGCAAAACCGAGTAGAACCGCAACCACCATCAGCGCACGTGCCAGCCCTTCATCTCCCGTTTGCTGCGCGCCATAGATCGCGGACGCGAGTGTCTGTGTCAAACCAGGGATATTCCCAGCAACAATCACAGAAGCACCAAATTCACCGAGACAACGCGTAAACCCCAAAATCAACGCAGCGAACAATCCTCGATGAGCCAGAGGCAAGGTTATCTGAAAAAAAACCCGAACCGGACGGTATCCCAAGCTTACAGCGATGTCCTCCAAACCCGGATCTATTGCCTCAAACGCAACACGAGCAGTCCTCACTATAAGCGGAAAAGACATAATCGCGCAGGCCAGGACAACGGCTCGAGGTGTTAGCAAGATTCCGAGGTCGATTCCGAGAAACTCTCTCCCCAAAAGCCCATCGATTGCCAATAGATCCAGTAAGATGAACCCAACTGCAGTCGGTGGTAAAACTAGCGGGAGGTTGATCAAGCTCGATATAGCCGACTTTCCCCAAAACTCTCTCCTTGCTAAAACCCATGCCACAAAAATCGCTGGACAGCCCGCTACTAGCGTCGCTAGGGAGGACCACTGGAGCGAATTCACCGTGATCTCGGCGACAGTCCTGAAAAGTTCGGAGGATGGCATATGTCTTGTCTCTTTCTGGATAGATTAGGCCTGAACCCCTCCTCCAGACAAGGCTAAGACTCATAAGGTATCATCCTGCCACAGTAAATCCGTCTGCGGAATCATCTGCTCGAACAGCAAATTTCCATTTGTTTCAAACAGAGCCAAACTGAGAACCCGTGCCCCCTCTTCTCCCGAAACAGTCAATCTGCCAAACTGGGGCACTTCCGAATAAGACAGCGGCTCTCTGAAAAAATTTGGCTCCCTGGGATTGCTCGGGTCCAGATAAGTGGTCGAGCCTACCGACATCTCATACATGCTATAGCCGCGCGGCCTCACAAACTTGGTCACTTCCCCAAAGTGCTTGCCTCCCGAAACAAAAACAACCCCATCAAATCGATTGCGCTCGAGCGCTCGTAGAAACGACTCCTGCTGCTCATCGGCAAATGAAAAATTGCCTGGATTGTCTGAGGGCGAAAGCATCGAAGTTGCCGAAATCACGATCTTGAAAGGCGCGTCACTCCGGGCCAGCGCTCTGAGCAACCAAGTCTGTTGTTCATTGCTGAAAAGCTTCGGAGACTCCGTCCGCTGATCATAGCCCTCACGTTCAGAATGCGAATCGATGAAAAAGAAATCGGTGTCCACCCAGCGAAAGCTATGATACAGGGGCGTTTCCTCGTGAGGCTTGAGATGGAAATCAGCTGCTGAGGGCCAATATTTGGAAAACGCATACCGCGCCCATGTATTAGGGGCATACGTAGGGCTCGAATGTTCAGCGGAGAAATTTCCGAGTGCGGGGACCGCTTTATGCCAAATGTTTGAGAAGAGCTTACGTGTTGCTGACAAAGACCTATTGTGGCTATGGCGCCTCAGCATTCCTGCCATCGAAGTAGTGTCCATATCCCGTAGAAACGAGGTCGATCCAGCCCAAATCAACCCCACAAAATTTTCCCGACCAATAACCGGGAAAACGTCCAAATTCCCTCCTAAGACTTGATAAGGAGGTTCGGTTCCGTCCTCGATCACGTAATGGTTCCCAAGGATCCCCACCGAGAAGGTCGGCGGTTGCTGGATGTCCTTATAGTGGATCGGGGCCGTGAAGAATTCCTCAATGAGCCTCTCTCCATCGGCTTCCACTACGTACTGATATGAACGCCCAGGATTGATCTGGTCCAGGATCGTGTTGGAAATCCCATCATTTCCAACGATCACTTTAGCCGCAAACTTGCTATCGGATTCTGCAGGATTCGAATAGCGAATGAGTGCATCTTTCGGAGCGGTTTCCCACTCTATCCAAATCTTTGCTTCGCGCGCAGAAAGGTGGGTAATCACCGGACCGGATAAAATAGAGACTGCCTGAACACTTTGGGCAGACCATAGCAAACAAACAAACAAAATAGGGCTTACGGACTGAATCATCGGGGTATAGGACTTCTCAGTATCCTTTATTTTGAGGAACGAGTCGAGGAATACCTATACAAATCGACCCAAGAAATCTGCTAAATTTTCCACTCCCTATCTCAATCATGGAAATCAGTGCGCGAGACCAGCACCGGCTTCACATATCCAGTGCGCACCAGAAAGTTTCCAAAATGCTCTCCCGGCTCCCGCAATTCACTGAAATTCTTTATCAATGGCGTCAAGATTTCCACAACGCGCTCCGGCTTGGCAGACTCTTCAACCAGTTTACTCAAGCGATGTCCCTCAAAAGCTGCCCCAAGATAGAGATTGTATTTATTAGGAGCCTTGCCCACCAACCCGATCTCAGCGTTATAGGGCCGTGCACATCCATTCGGACAACCGGTCATCCGGATGACAATTTCCTCATCACTCAATCCGTGGGCATCAAGGACTTTTTCAATATCGCCGACCAGATCGGGCAGATAACGCTCTGATTCCGCCAACGCCAATCCGCAGGTCGGTAGAGCCACGCAAGCCATTGAATTTAGACGAATTCCCGACTTTGCGTGCGATTCACCCATACCATGATCAGCTAAGATTGCCTCAATCTCATCTCGGTCTTCGCGCGCCACATTCGCTATTATGATGTTCTGATTCGCAGTGAGACGGAAGTCTCCTTTATGAATCTTAGCGACTGCTCGCAAGCCAGTCTTGATGCGTAAAGCGCCCTCGTCTTTGACCCGACCATTGGTGATATAAAGCGTAAGATGTTGTTTCCCATCAACGCCCTCGACCCAGCCATAACGGTCGCCCATGTGCTCAAATGTGTAAGGACGTGCCTTCTGTATTTTAAAATCAAGGTGGGTTTCCACCTGTTCGCGAATCCAATCCACACCGTGATCATCTACCGTATATTTGAAGCGGGCATGCGCACGTTCATGACGGTCTCCATGGTCGCGCTGGACCTTCACCACGGCCTCAGAAACAGCGACGGCTTGGGCCACCGTACAAAACCCCATGACCTCCGCCAAACGAGGAAAAGTTGAAGTCTTCCCGTGGGTCATTCCCATGCCTCCTCCAACAGAAACGTTAAATCCAACCAACTCACCATCTTCGATGATCGCTATGTAGCCCAAGCAATGGGCGAATACGTCGACATCGTTGCTCGGAGGTATCGCCATCGCTATTTTGAACTTACGCGGTAGGTAAGTCTTTCCATAGATAGGTTCCTCCTCGTGTTCGCTAGACTCGATCTTCTCACCATCCAGCCAAATTTCATGGTAAGCACCCGTTCGAGGCGTCAAGTGGGCCGAAATATCCTCGGCAACCTTCAGGGCATCAGCGTGTACCGCAGACTGATACGGATTTGGATTCGCCATCACGTTGCGGTTCACATCTCCGCAAGCCGCAATCGTATCCATGCAAGTCTTGTTGATGTCCTGAATGGTCGTTTTCAGATTGTGCTTTAACACCCCATGAAGCTGGTAGGCCTGGCGCGTAGTCAGTTTCAAAGTCCCATTCGCGTATTCGTCGGCAATCTCATCCATTGCCAGATACTGTTCAGCCGTAGACACCCCTCCAGGGACCCGGACACGGATCATAAAAGAATAGGCTTTGTCCAGCTTCCGTTTGCGACGCTCATTGCGCAAATCACGATCGTCTTGTTGATAAATACCGTGAAACTTCATCAACTGGGTATCGTCATCAGACACCGCTCCGGTGATTGGATCGGCCAATCCCTCCAGAATGGTCCCACGCAGATAATTACTCTGCGTCTTTAGGCCCTCATTGCGGTGCAAAGGCCTCGGTGCTTCGGCTTCAGATATCATTGGATACTAGAGATTTAGATAAAGATAAGACTTCGATCAGAAATGTAAAGTAAGGTAAATTGCACAAGATACCTCAAAAAACAAGCTGAATCACCCTTACAGAGACAATTCTCAGCGAGAAAGGTGCTCCCGCATAAGCTGCAAAACCGCTTCCTCCGGTAATTCGAAAACGGTATTTCCGGATCTACCAATCATTGTTTCTGCTGCAAAAAGTGCGTTTATGATCGCCTCCTCAGTTGCTTGAATGGTCGCATCGAATACCGAATCAATAGCGTCATTGGGAAGTGTCTCCACTTCAAATGTAGCCTCAGATTCCTTCGCCCAAGCTCCTGCATTCGCGGTTGAAAACGCAATGAACAAGTCTCCCGAAGAATTCTTGCCGGTGCCTCCGGTGCGCCCAACTCCGAGGCTGACCCGTTGCGCCACCCGATTGAGCTGATGCGGTAGCAAGGGCACATCAGTCGCAACTACAACGACGATCGAATTGCCGGGCGCTTCAGGTTTTGGTTGCTCCGCGCGCTTCGGCATCGGGGCAATTTCCTCGGTCAGAAGATCTCCGACCGGTACTCCCAGCAAATTGAAATCACCACGACGCCCAAAATTAGCCTGAACCAAAACTCCCAAAGTATAACGCGTTTGACCCACGGCAAAGACCCGTGAACTGGTCCCGATTCCTCCTTTAAAACGGAAATTGATCATACCGGTGCCTCCCCCGACATTACCTTCGGCTACAGCCCCTGGAGAGGCGCCAGAGAGTGCCTCTCCAGCGTGATCAGGACGTATATGGAATCCATTAATATCATTCAAAAAACCGTCCCACGTTTCTGCGATGACCGGTATAGCCGCCAAACCATAATTGGGAACGTAACCATGATCTCGCATCCATATCAGAGTTCCTTCATGCACCGCACCGACCGAATGGGTATTCGTGATCATTACCGGACCCTCTAAAAAACCACTCTCTCGCATCCAATGCGTCCCAGTCATTTCACCATTGCCATTCAACGCATGGAAACCCGCAAAAACAGGATCATAAACATCACCACGCGGCAATACAGCCGTGACCCCACTGCGCGCTAAAGGAACGCCCATCTCATCATCAATGATTACCGAAGCATGACCAACCGTCACACCCGGAACATCTGTGATTGCATTCAGAGGGCCGGTCTCACCCTGAAAAGGCAAGCCTGCTTCCCGCGGCCTCTCCGCAAAAATGATCAAAGTCGAAGCGATGAGATAAGATATAATCCTAAACATGCTAATATGAACCAATCATTTCCGACTAAATTAAACAAAAATAATCATAAATTGCATACCGGGAACACGAAATCATCCTGCAACCCCTCATCCTTTCAAGCTAATGAGTGGAATCCTTCAATCGCCGGAAACTCACTACGCCTTCAATCGATGTCACATCACTGGGCCTCCGCTTGCGACGATCCCCGATTTTCGGACTCCATTCCTCGATCAACTGTCCCACAAACAGAGAAGTCCCGATCGCCACCCCATCGCTAAAATAGCGGATTCTCTGATGTAACAAGGTGTGCATCGGTAAAACACCCTGCCCCTCCATCACCGTGCGCACCGCCTGTTGCGAGATCGCGGGACCACTCCCATCACGCCGACGCCCCGAGCCCTTACCAAACAACAGCATCCGATAATCTGAAAGCAC
>JBCCBL010000190.1:0-5970 GCA_039034055.1 Verrucomicrobiota bacterium
CTTCCTGGCCGGAATAATCTTGGTTTTTTTAAGGCGATCGGGTCGTTCTAAAGTTTAACTCAAAATCGGGATATTAAAAAAGCCCTTCGTTACCGAAGGGCTTGATTTCTCAGAAAAGAGTAGTCGCGGACTTGATTACCAGTTGTAGGTAACGTTTGCTTCCCAAGCAGCTGGATAGCGTGCAACGATCGAGCCGTTACCGTAACCAGAATTGTTCACGTCCCAGTTTTCTTCGTCAGTGATGTTGTAAACCGTGAATTTGAATTCCCAGTCGCCATATTCGTAGAACACAGTCGCGTCGAATTCATATTGGAATGGGAGGCGTGCCGTATTTGCTTCGATTTCGAAATCTCCTGCGAAGAAGTCTCCAGCATTGAATACGCTTATAGGATAGCCTCCGTATCCGGAATTCATCTCACCCCATCCTTGGAAACCCAGGCGGAAGCCCAGACCGCTGTCGAACTTGTAGCTGACGAGGGCATTTACCGTATGTTCGGGGACGCCGGGGTTTTCGACGAAAACACCAGCAGGTGGAGCTTCGAATGTAGGTGAAACATAAAACCCTCCGGTTTCAGTAGCCGCGCGATCAATGGTGTAGGGTGATGCGAAGAATCCAGCCGTTCTCTCAGAGTCGATGTAGGAGTATCCTACGGTCAACCACAGGTTAGGGTTCGGCTGGTAGTTCGCTTCGATTTCGAATCCTTTGAATGTGCGCTCGTCGATGGAATCGTCTGGATTGATCACGATGTTATTATAGTCAAAATACGAGGCACTCACGAAGAGAGTTTCTTCGAGGAGGCTGAACTTTGCTCCAAATTCAAATAGCTCACTTTCCGGGGCATTGTCGAAGTCTTGAGCATCAATACGACCACCGGTGCCACTTTCGATGACCTCGTTAAGATTATAGGTGAAGTAGGCGGAGATGGTGTCGGTGATGCTATATACGAGGCTGACATTATAGTTATCGAGCCAGCCGTCTGCTTCCCCATTGAGAGTCCCTGAGACAGGGTCTGATTCTTCTGTTTCGATGTAGTCACTGGTGTATCCAGCTAGGATCGAGAACTTTTCACCGATTTTGATATCTGCCTGAGCGAATGGACCAACCATGTAGGTTTGGGTGTCTGCTCCAGTTCCTCCATAATACCATGCACTTAGGATACCGCGGGCTTCTTGATCAGGAATCGTTGGGAAACCGGCAAATCCTTGGTCGGGGACGCGTCGTGTTTCGGGATCACGGGTGAGGTCCCAGAAATTTGCCGGTTCGTTGAAGAAGTGGTTTACTGACCATACATCCTGGTAGTGAAAGCGGAGTCCAGTGTTCCAGTTGATGGTGAACATGTCGCTTATCGGAGATTCAAAGCGGATTTCAGTACGATTTTGAAGCGTGTAATTGTCACGCATCAGCTCTGAGTAGTGATAGGAGCTGAATGTGTCACGGTCGCGGTATTGGAAGAGGGTGTTGTTTACGATTTCGAATGTGTCCCCGTCATACTTTTGAAGAGCTTGGAGCCAAAAGAGTTTACCAAACGAGTCATCGCCTGGAGCAGCGAGTTTCCAGCTCCGGTCAACGGGAACTGTGGTTCCGTCGGTGGGGACGATGGTGGCAAATCCGGCACCGCCGAAAATGGACGCCAAATCCTGCCCAGGCACGCCTCCGTCGAAAACAGTTACGCCGTTACCGAGGTTCGCGACATACGCTGCGTATTCTGCATCGGTTTGGCTGTTGATGACGTATCGGCCGTTGTCGATGAGATCTTGGGACACGCGATTTATACCCCAATTCTCGGTGTAGTCGGCAACGAAAAACTCTCCCATGATATCAATGGAATAGTTCTCAGAAGGGCGCAGTGAGAGGGCTCCGTAGATTGCGTGTGAGTTGTTTTTCCACAGTTCATGGAAGCCGTCTTGTTCTTTTCCTTCGTAAGAAAAGCGATATGCGGCTTTCTCATTGATGGGTGCACCGTAATCAAGATTCCAGGTATATTGATCATACCTGGCCGCGGTGAAGGAAACGCTACCGGCGGGGCCGTCGAAGTAGGGGCGCTTGGTGATCAAATCAGCATAGCCGCCGATATAATTGGTTGTCCCATAAACGGCACCGGCTGGGCCTTTGACGATGTTGACAGATTCAACGGAGTTGAAGTTGATCGGAAGACCATTTCCGTTGGTGGATAGACCGCGACGCATTCCATTTACATAGAGGTCGGATTCATCACCACGAAGGTTCGGTGTGGATGGAGCACCAAAGTTGGTCTTGGTGTATGAAGATGATGTCAGCTTTGTGAAGTCGCGGACGTCCTTGATGTTGATCGCATCTAGCTGCTCTCGCGAGATAATGGTAACATTTCTCGGCGTTTCGAGAATGCTCCGGTCGGTTCCATAAACGGAGTTGAATGGACGCGTGGTCGGGAGGACGCTTTCTTCGATCGCGACTCCGGATCCTTCCATTACCTCCAGTTCGAGAATTTCTTCCTGGGCTGTTAGCACCGATACAGCCGCGAAAGAGATCGAGGCAGCAGTAGTAGTCAGTTTGTTTGTGTTCATATTGTCAGATATATTTAGGCAATTGAGGACTGATAGCAGAATGGGTTCCAGTTTGATCTTGGGCTTGATCCCGAGAACGTTATTCCATTATCACCCGATGCGAGCATAGTTAATGCTCCGATAAATCAATTAAATATGAAGCGGTTCGTACGGGGAGACATTGATGGGTTTTTCGCCCTTGGATTAGATAACTTGTTGATGCTCATATTGATGAGCAGTCTGTGCTTGGGGGTATTGTCGTTTTCGCCGGAGTTATTCTTCGCAAGAATTTTACCAGCTACGGCGATCGGTTTAATCGTCGGAAATCTGTTTTATGCGAGGGCAGCGTTGAAGCTCGCACGGCGTGAGAATAGGACGGACGTGTGCGCGATTCCTTATGGAGTCAACCTATTGACGGTGATTGTCTATGTGTATCAGGTGATGCTTCCAGCGCAAACACAAGCTTTGGGTAGTGGCTTGAGCAAAGAGGAGGCGGACATTGTCGCGTGGCACGCGGGTCTGGTTGCCTGCCTTGGATCTGGTCTCATTGAATTTCTGGGTGCATTTTTTATTGATTTCATTCGGCGTTTCACCCCTCGCGCAGCTCTGCTTGCAGCCTTAGCTGCAATCGGGATTTTTTTCATTGGCATGGATTTCGTATTCCGAGCTTGGGCGAATCCGCTGGTCGGAATGACAACTTTAGCGATCACAATGGTGGTTTACTTTGGCCGGGTCACTTTTGTGGGCAAAATTCCGGCTGGTTTCGTTGTGCTGGTGCTTGGTACGGTGCTCGCATGGATTATCCAAGTGGCTCCGGTGGGAGAATTGAGGACGGAGCAGATCGGTTTGCATTTTCCGCTTCCGGTGATTGGGGATCTTGTCGAGTCCGTGCAGTATATGCTGCCTTATATGGCGGTGATTGTTCCGATGGGCTTTATCAATTTGGTCCTTTCCCTGCAAAATATTGAATCTGCCGCAGCGGCTGGGGATAGCTACCCGGCGCGACCAGCGCTTGCCTTCAATGGCTTGGGTACCCTGGGGGCATCTATTTTTGGATCCCCTTTTCCGACGGCGATTTACATTGGTCATCCGGGATGGAAGGCGATTGGGGCGCGTGCTGGATATTCGACCTTGAATGCGATTGTGATGACGCTGATTTGTTTTACTGGGGTCCTAAGTGTGGTGACTTATGTGATTCCTTTGGAGGCGGGTATGGCGATTTTGATCTGGATTGGGATTATGATGGGCACTCAGGCTTTTCAAGCGACCCCAAGCAATCATACCCCGGCGGTGGTAGTTGGTCTGATGCCAGGAATCGCGGCTTTTTCAGCATTGATCAGTAAACATATGCTGGCGGTGGCTGGGGCTATTGGAGGCCAGAGTTTTTTCTCGGAAGGTACTGTTGAGGCCTTGGTGGAGATCCGAACTTTTTTCGCTGATGGGATGTTTGCTCTGGAGCAAGGATATGTTTACACCTCGATCGTTCTGGCATCTGCGACGGTTGCGATTATTGAGCGCAAGTTTCGGGTCGGTGCGGCTTGGCTGTTCTCGGGAGCAGTTCTTTCAACGATGGGTTTTATCCATTCCTATCAGATGACCCCTTTTGATGTGATCGGGAGCTTCGAGATCAATTTCACGGCCTGGCCATGGATCAGCTTGGATATGTCAAAATGGACCTGGGGATACCTCGCAATGTCTGGAATCCTGCTTTTGATGCCCTACGTCACAAAACCGGACGATGATGAGGGACCGCTCTAAACGTTTTTTGAGCTGACCCTGAATCCTTTCGAGATTCCGGCGTCTGCCTATCTTTACTTGGCAAAAATCCCTAAGCTTCGTCGAATTTTCGGGAGAATAGATCTTCGAGGTCTGCTAAGAGGGAGTCACAGCTGGATTGGTCTCCAGTGGCGATGAATTTCAATTTCGAGCCTTGTCCGGCTGCAAGCATCATGAGGCCCATGATGCTCTTTCCATTCACCTGCTCGCCGTCTTTTTCAACCCACAATTCTGCTTCATAATTGTTTGCTACACGAACGATCATAGCAGCTGGGCGCGCGTGGATTCCCATCCTGTTGAGAACTTCTAAACTACGCGCATGTTCGCCTGAGGGGGGGTCTTGGGTCATAACGGAATTCGTGTCTATGAACGAATGTAATCGGAGAGTAAAGGACTCATTTTAAGTTAAGTAACGTTACTCAGCGGTCATCAGAAGCGAATCTAATGCCTATGCGCGAGGATTTTGAAGTTTTGCAATTCGTTCCATAATGCGTTGAGATGCGGTAAGATAGCGTGTTTTGTCCGCCTTGCCGGGGTCATATGTTTCGGGAAGGAGGGGTTTATCGTAGACGACCGTGATTTGCTTACCCCATGATGGTTTCTTTGCAAATCGATTGAGCGCATCGAAAGAACCATAAATCCGGACTGGAACGACGGGCACTTGCGAGCGACAGGCGATCATTCCGACCCCTTTTTGCGCGTCTTGAAGCTGTCCATCTTCGGTCCTCGTTCCCTCTGGGAAGAGTATGAGACCCTCGCCATTTTTGAGTTCTTTAAAGACTCGTTTCAAAGCTGAGACATCGGAGTCTCCATCTCGGTCCACTGGGATTGTTTTGAGTCTGGGGAGTAGCCAGGCGAAGGGTCCTTTGAAGAGCGTCTTGCGGGCGAAATAGCAAATTTGCCTAGGTAGGGGGCAGCCGATAGCTGGAGGATCGAAAAAGCTGGCGTGGTTTGCTGCCAGGAGGAATCCACCGTCTTTTGGAATATGCTCTAGACCGTAGGCTTTGAGCCTGAAGCCGATTCCGAAGAATAGTTTCGAGAGTAATTGGACAATCCAGTAGATCATTTGCCGATGGTTTGAGTGATTCTCTCGACTACTCTTTGAATCGATAGGTTTCCGGTATCAATCTCGATGGCTCCTTGAGGGCAGGTCAGGGGAGCTGTTTTGCGGTTGGAGTCAGTCTTGTCTCTTTCGATGATTGAATCTTTTTGTCCCTCGGCTGCTCTTCGCTGGGTGCGCGTGGTCGAATCTGCGAAGAGGAAAAATCGATGGGGAGCTTCGGGAAAGATTACCGATCCAATATCTCGACCCTCCATGATGAGTCCGGAGAACGCTGAGCTTTCAGCGATATCTTTTTGGCTCCTTTGATATTGTTTGAGTTTGTTTCGGACTGCGGGAATTTGTGCAAATAGTGAGACTTTAGCATTCACCTCTTCGCTGCGAATATCGGCGTCATCGGGGCGTTTTCCATTTACTGCGAGGAATGCGGAACGGCCCTCAACCACGGTTTCTAGGGCTACATTCTGCAATCCTTCAACAACGGCCCCTTCCGAATTTGGGGAGATCCCACGGTCTAGTAGGAGTTTGGTAAGGGTGCGGTAGTGAGCGCCGGTATCGACGTGAAGTAGGTTGAGGGCTTTCGAAACTGCGCGAGATGTGGTGCTTTTTCC
>JBCCBL010000191.1:0-5937 GCA_039034055.1 Verrucomicrobiota bacterium
AGGGATTGTTTTGCATCCGGGCTGTACTTGCCGCCGAATTTTTGCGCCATCACACGCCCCCTGCGACGGAGACGAATAAAATCAGCAGGATCAGCAAAAAGAATGCAAGCTTTTGCAAGCCCGTATCAGACATGACGCGAATGCCCTCGTTGGTCACGTCCAAGGTAGGCTATGATCTGCGTGCTTTCTAGTGGGAACGTGGCCAATACGTGCATTTCAGGGCACGTTCAAAGAGGTAAAGAGAGCGTCATGGTTTCGCCGTCGGACCAAGCGCTAGAAGTCGAGCGTGTTCGATAGGCCCCCGTCTAGTGTCCGTAGGGTTGATGATATCCACCTCATTCTTTGTTGCCATAGGTTTGTTTAGATAGAACGTGTATTTGTAAAGCCACAATGCAGACGGGGTTATCAGCCCTCGCTTGAGAACAAGACTTTGTCCGATTCACGGGCTATCCTACTCTCTCCCCTGTTTTATTCATCTCTGCATTCCTCTTCCCTCTTTCCTTCCTTCCTTCTCGGACAAGAATAGAAACAAAGGTCTGCATTCCGATTGCGCATGTTTGCATATCTCTTTCTTCTCTGTGCTCTAGAACTATGTGTCTATAGATGACCTCCCTATCACTCTCTATCACAGCCTCTGTGTAGTTTCTTAGGTGATCAATAAACTGCTTTGGATATACGCGCAGCAACCGTTCTCCTGGCTCAAAGAAACCCAAAAAATAGTCGGGCTTGGGGTTCGGAATCCACTCTGAAGGCAAGGCAATGCGACGTTTGCTATCAAAACGTCGCTCAAATGTGCCGAAAAAAACCGGGAACCTGTCCAATGCGTCTGCCATATTTAGTGGGAGGATAAAACTTACATAAAACAAAAATTAAATCAATGGGAAATATTGGGATTTTATGGGTTTACATAATTCATAGAGTCCCTAACGTTTTATCTTGGCAAGCTTCGTAGATCCGCGATTTCAAAACTCAAACTCGAACGCCTCCAAGCACATCTTGCGTCTTACAAAAACTTCACTTTTGGTGAGTTGAACTATGGAATTCTCCTTTGAAATCTTCCCTGAAGAGCACCTCATCATTGAGTCGTTTTCAGGAGAGTTGACCCGTTCGAAAATGTTCGAGGCATTCCTGCGAGTATGGTCTCACCCGGCATACCAGCGCACCTTCCGAGGATTGTCCGATATTGGGGACGCGCATTTCAATATGACACTCAGCGAATTCCGGGCTATGGAAGAAGAGATGTACCGCCATCCTCTCAAATGCCAAGGCAAGTGGGCGTGGGTCTCTGATACTCCATCTTCAACTGCGTATGGAATCCTGCATGAAAAAGCCTCTCAAGCTTGTTTCAAGTTTTCGGTGTTTTCCGATTGGACAAGCGGATTTCGCTGGGTCGAGCAGCCACTCCAACTTGAACGAGTAGAGCGGGTCCGGAAAAAGCGATCCGTTCTCGTCTAAAATACACCAACCGGGGTATGTGCTCAAGAAATTGATATCGGCAAACTCTGCTTTGAAGTTGCACTGGGGACAATATTGCACTCGATTCCTTCAATGCCACAGTGCCGATTTTTACTGCTAATTAGCATTCTCGCTGCGTTCAGCGCCTGCAGCCCGAAATCAAGCGACACAGCGTCTAAAATGACAGTCGCAGACCAAGCGATCAAGGAGGGTATTCTGATACGCGGAAATGGCGCCGAACCGCAGGGAATCGACCCACACGTTGTCACAGGAGTCCCGGAAAATCGTATCATCTCCAGCCTGATCGAAGGGCTGATTGCCTATCATCCGTCTGATGACAACATTCCCGAACCGGGAGTCGCCGAGAGTTGGGAACACAATGAAGACTACTCGAAGTGGGTCTTTAACTTGAGAAAAGACGCGCTCTGGTCCAACGGAGACCCAGTCATCGCAGATCATTTTGTCTACTCCTGGAACCGCATGCTTCACCCAGAATTTGGGGCCAAATATTCTGACATGCTTCTAATCGTCAAAGGAGCCAAGGAATACCTTTCTGGAGAGACAGCTGATTTCTCCGCCGTCGGGGTGAAAGCTACCGATCCCCACACTCTCGAGGTCGAACTTGTCGGCCCCACCCCGTTTTACCTCTCGATGCTGAAGCATTACAGTTGGTATCCCGTCCATCCGCCAACAGTAGAAGAATTTGGCGGCATGACTGCTTTGAGCAATCCATGGACACGCGAAGGGTATGTCGGGAACGGACCCTTCATTCTCGAAGAATGGATCCCTTCGTCTGTCCTAAAGGTAAAAAAGAGTCCGACCTATTGGGACCGAGATCGCGTGAAACTCAACGGGATCCATTTCTTACCCATCGAATCCGAAACAACTGAAGATCGCGCATTCACTGCCGGAGAACTCCATGTCACTTCGATCGTGCCCTCTGATCGCATCCTCAAATACCTCGAAGAAAAACCCGACAAAATTCACATCGATCCGCTCCTAACCGTCTATTTTTACCGTTTTAATGTTGAGAAACCGCCCTTTGATGACGTCCGCGTTCGCCAGGCCCTCAGCCTCAGTATTGATCGCACCAGCATCATAGAACGCATCACCCAAGGGGGTGAAACAGAAGCCACTGCATTCACTCCGCCCGGCATTAGCGGCTATTTCCCACCTGCTTTATCCGGCTACGATCCCGACAAAGCACGCGCCCTCCTAGCCGAAGCCGGTTTTCCAGGTGGAGAAGGATTCCCGAAAGGCGTAGAAGTCTTGTTCAATACCAACGAGTCTCACAAAGCTATCGCCGAGGCAGCCCAAGCAATGTGGGCCACTGAATTGGGGATTCAAGTAGGCATCCTGAATCAGGAATGGAAAGTCTACATAAACAGCCAACAAACCCTCGCTTACACCATTTCACGCTCTGGATGGCAGGGCGACTATATGGACCCATATACCTTCCTGAGCATGTGGACAACCGGTAACGGAAACAACAATACGGGCTGGTCCAATGACGAATATGATGAACTCATCCTCGAGCAAGCCGTCTCTGAGACTGACACCGCCAAGCGACTCAAAATACTCGAAAAAGCCGAAACCATCCTGCTTCAAGAAGCGCCGGTCGCTCCCATCTATTGGTACACCCGCAAATACCTCCTAGACCCACGTCTCAAAGAATATAATCCGAAACTGCTCGATAACCGACCATACAAATACATGTATTTCGAAGAGTAGGCCCCAAGTCTGCTGTCAAGGCCTCAGAGTCCATGCTTCGATTTATCTTATCACGAGTTCTTCAAGCCATTCCGGTATTGTTCATCATCGTGACTCTCACGTTCTTCATGGTGCGCCTGGCTCCCGGTGGCCCCTTCGATCAGGAACGAGCGATGTCCGCAGCTTCCAAGGAAGCGATCAATCGCCAATATGGTTTGGATAAACCCTTGCTATCCCAATACACTGCATATTTGTCGGATCTGCTAAAGGGAGATATGGGACCCTCGCTATCGTCTCCCGGTCGACAAGTAAATGAGATCATTTTTAGCAAGCTCCCCAACTCCATACAACTGGGGCTCTTCTCTTTAGCATTCGCCCTCATTGTGGGAATTCCGGCTGGAATGCTCGCAAGCCTAAAACAAAACAGTTGGTTAGACTACATTCCAATGACCGGAGCCATGGTTGGAATTTGCCTCCCAACCTTCGTAATCGGCCCAATCCTTTCCACCGTCTTTGGCCCTTGGCTTGGATGGCTTCCCGTAATCGGCTGGTCGGGCGGGATTGAATTCAAAGTACTACCCACCGCAACCCTCGGTTTAGCTTACGCTGCTTACGTCGCACGTCTTACCCGCGGGGGCATGCTTGAGATACTCGGACAAGACTTCATCCGAACGGCTTGGGCAAAGGGTGCTTCCACATTCTCAGTCGTCTTCAAACACGCCCTACGTGGCGGATTAATCCCGGTGGTGTCGTTCTTGGGACCCGCCCTAGCCGGACTGATTTCGGGCTCGTTCGTCGTCGAAACTATTTTTGTCATACCAGGGCTCGGACAAGAATTTGTCAACTCCGCCCTGAATCGTGACTACTTCCTCGTTCTGGGAACGGTTCTTTTCTACGCCGCCTTAATCATCGTTATGAATATCTTGGTCGATATCGCAGTCGTCTGGCTCAATCCGAGGTCAAAATTCGAATAAATATGTCTGCGAGCAGCCAGGATAAGAAATCAAAAACAGCGAGTGTCATCGAATCTGCAGCCCTCGCGAAACCCACTTCACTTTGGCAAGATGCCTGGGCACGTCTCTTCAAAAACAAAGCCGCGGTTGCTGGATTAATCACTTTTGCTTCAATCGCCATTTTCTGTTTAGTTGGACCCTTCTTTACGGGTTACACGGAGCGAAAGGGAGAGCTTGCGCTGAGTAACTCCGCACCGCTCGCTGACATCATGAAGGAAGTCCGAATTGAGGGAAACAGAGAACGCATCGAATACAAGAGCATCGATGGATTTGTCAGAAGTTCCCGACTCAAGCCCAGTGTAGACGGCGAACTCATCGCACAACAAGTACGTGAAAATGGTGAATATCAAAGTGGCAACAGCACCTACACGCTCACCGACCGATCTCATTTGTTCGGAACCGACAATCAGGGCCGCGACCTCTTGACCCGCATCATGACCGGCGGACGCATATCCTTGATGGTTGGATTCCTCGCGACTTCCGTCTCCCTCCTCATCGGAGTCTTCTACGGAGCGACTGCCGGCTACATCGGCGGCCGCTTGGATGCAACCATGATGCGAATCGTCGATATCCTATATGCCCTACCCTTCACCATTTTCGTAATCCTGCTGATGGTTGTTTTCGGACGACATATTTGGCTCTTGTTCATCGCCATTGGAGCCGTTGAATGGCTCACCATGGCCCGCATCGTCCGAGGCCAAGTCGTCGCAATTAAACGCCAGGAATACGTCGAAGCATCCATCGCACTCGGCCAAAAATCGCCGAAAATTATCCGCAAACATGTGATTCCAAATGTCCTCGGAGTGGTGATTGTATATTCAACCCTGACGGTCCCATCAGTAATCATGCTCGAGTCTTTCCTGAGTTTCTTAGGCCTCGGCATCCAACCTCCTGCCGCCTCCTGGGGAACCCTCATCAAAGAAGGTGCAGAAAGCATGGAAGTCTATCCCTGGCAACTCCTCTTCCCAGCAGCCTTCTTCTCGATTACCCTCCTGTCCCTCAATTTCCTGGGTGACGGTCTCCGCGACGCCCTCGACCCCAAAAACTCGCCCCGGTAACAAAATTCGTTAGAATCTCTGAACCAGAGACCTCCAGGGCCCAGCCTGCGCGACTGCAAAGTTCAACTCGTTTAAAATAAGGGACTGGTTTAAATAAGTTGATAGACATTTCTCAGGAATTCGTCCCAAAGAGATTTCTGCTAAAAGCTTAAATTGTAACTGCTGTGACAGATTCAGTCTCTATATTTGTTATTCTTCAAATATAATCTATTGTTCCTTATATTTTAAGTAGTTGAATATTAATACTTTATAAAATAACTAAACACCGTGGGCACATATCATGGAATAATAGATTTCTATGATACAAAAACATCCGCTCAAAAAATTCTTACCGCGCATAAGCGCACTCGTGGGCCTAGCCCTTCTGGCTGCCTGGATGCGTTTGGATGCATGTCCATCATCCTATGAACGATCTCGATCGCTGCAGGAGTTTTCAGAAACGTCTGAAACCTACGATCAAACAAACCAGAATCATCACAGTATCGTGAGTCCATCAAGGGAGACAAATTCATGAATCCCCCACCCCTACCATCGAAAAAATCCCAAGTCGGTTTCATCGATCCCAAAAAAGTTCGGATTTTAACCTTTGGCACCGTAAACACCTGTCTCGGCGTAAGCGTCGTTGCATGCTTACTCGCAATTTGGGATTTCGCCGAGCAAGATATCCTATGGCGCACCATAGCAACATGTGTGGTGCTCGC
>JBCCBL010000192.1:0-5852 GCA_039034055.1 Verrucomicrobiota bacterium
ACACGGTGAAGCCGGGACCGAGCTATATGATCACCATAACGATCCTGAGGAAATCCACAATTTATCCGGAAATCCTGAATACAGAGACCTTATTAATAACTTGAGTCAGCTGCTAAAATCCCAGCAATCGGGTTAAAAGGATTTCTGGATATGAGTCTGCGAACCCCAACCGCCGCTAAATTCTATTGCTTACCACAGTGGACTTCGGCACTCGTCTGAACGGACCCGCATATCGAAAAGAGATCAGATCAACCGTGTTCCCGGATTCGTTCGAGAATAAAATAGAGGAGGTCGCCCCACGGCCCAGTCGCATAAAAGCCTAGCCTTTGAGATAGTCTGGGTTCAGCTTTTCTAGGGACTTCGGGATAAATATGCCGTCTTTGCGGATGAGCTTTCCGTCAAACCAAATCTCGCCACCGCCCCAGTCTTTGCGTTGGATCGATACCATATCCCAGTGAACCTGCGAATTATTACCATTGTCGGCATCTTCGTACGCTTGCCCCGGGGTAAAGTGGAAGGACCCTGCGATTTTTTCATCAAATAGGATATCGCGCATCGGTTCGAGGATATACGGGTTAAATCCGATCGCGAACTCTCCAATATAGCGGGCCCCCTCGTCGCTGTCCAGGATCTGGTTCAAGCGTTTAGTGTTGTTACTCGTAGCTTCGACAATTTTTCCCTTCTCGAAACGAAGGCGTATATTGTCGAAAGATACGCCCTGGTAAACGGTCGGTGCATTGTGCGTGATCACTCCTTCGACACTATCTTTTACTGGGCAAGAGAAGACCTCTCCATCTGGGATATTATGAGTCCCGCCACATGCAATTGATCCGATGCCTTTAATCGAAAATCGCAGGTCAGTCTCGGGGCCTTTGATATGCACCCGATCCGTTTTGTCCATGAGTCGCTTGAGCGCCCCCATACCTGCCTTCATTCTGGAGTAATCGAGCGTGCATACTTTGAAATAAAAGTCCTCGAACGCTTCCGTGCTCATCAAAGCCTGTTGAGCCATCGCCGATGTCGGCCAGCGCAATACACACCATCTCGTTTTCTTAATGCGCCAGTCCAAAACGGGTCGCAAAGCCTTCATCACCCCTACCATCGCCTTAGGCGGCACATCCGAACTTTCAAAAATATTCTCGGAACCCCGCAATGCGATATAGGCGTCCATACTCTTCATCTGCTCAAGCATCCATTTACGTGCAGTCCCGAACTGTTCTTCGGAGCCGTTTATGAATAGTTCTCGGCTGATCCGTTGGTCCTGCAAATTGACGAACGGGATAGCTTTCTTTGCTCGGGCGGCCTGAATGAGTGCGATAACGATTTCGCGCGGGACATCCTGAGCGTCGATAAGCACACGCTCCCCTTTTTTCATATTTACAGAAAAGCCGATCAGATTTTTGGCAAGAAGCGGCAGACGCGGGTCGAGAAGCATGGTGATAAATCCTTTGAAACAGGTGAGTCAGGCAACAAAAAGGATGCGAATGCTTAAAGTCCCTGGCGAATATCTGAGCCGCAGAAGTGAATCGAGAATCGGTAAACGCGCTTGGTGCGATTGTTAATTTTACCGGTCTGCAAATCCACAGATTCAGCGACTTCTTCCTTACGGATATCGACCGTGGCACTGAAGCCCCGCTCCGAAAAAACATCCACCAGCATATGCAAGGCTAGAGGTTCGTTGAAGGTTGAATCTTCTGAATTGATATAGGCTCGGCCGGAAATCGCGTGATGTTTGATGATTGGCATGAACTTCTCCTGAATCAAGTTCACGACTTTGGCAAAGAGTGGCATGTGGCTATATTCATAGCCTTCGAGCCGCTTCACCAGCTCTTGACGCGCATGTTTTATCACCTTATCAACCGTGGGAACACCGGCCAGGCGGTCGTAAGTCTTCGAGTCCAGTTCAAGAGTACTCTGGTATTTGAGTTCTTCAATAATCCGCTCCTGAACCGCCGGAATCGATCCCTCGGCACTGATAAAATGGTAGTGGAAAATATCGCGCAATTGCTTCAGTGGCTCGAAGGTCTGCTCCTTAAATACTCGATACCGCTTCTCTGCTTTACCGGCGTCAGTATCCGTGGGGCGTACGTCGAGGATCTCTCCTTCGCCCGAAGCCTTGACATTTTCATTGTGCTCAAGCGCTTTCATGCCACGGCTGACTTGGCGCTTAACCGACTCTTTTTCATCAATAAAGAGCACAACAATGTGAAACTGCGGTTTCGGAAACTGAGACTCGAGGAATGAATTCAGGAACTCGCCGCGCAATTGATTGAGCTTTGCGTGAAAGGCCTTCAGACATTCGACCTGAACTGAAGTCCGTGGGAAACCATCTACGATCGTGCCTGCTTGGTACTTGTCCTTGAGCAACTCCTTAAAGAGGAGCCCCAAAACCTCACGATCTCCGACCAAGATTCCAGCGTCTTTCTTAGCCTTCGCTTCTGGGCTATTCAAAAGATCGCTCACCACCACAGGCTCCGTTGAGATACCACGCAGGTTCATGATAAACTCCGCATTCGTCCCTTTACCGGCTCCGGGCGCTCCATTGAGCCAGATTATCTCCCTCGGAAAACGAAGTTGTTGTTTCCCATACTCTTCAACGAGTTCATTCCAAACAGAGTTAAAAATCAAATTTGCATCCTTAACCTCAAGATCGGGAGTACTTGAGCTAGGTTTCTCGGATTTTGACGAGGCTAATTGAGTCATTGATCTACACCATAGACACTCGAAATTTCTAAAACAAGCCTCGTATGAAATCTCTGTTACGAAGCGCGCGGTACACCCGTTTACTAGACTTCCACCTTGGGAAAGCAAATACGAGAAACCGCCGCTTCAAAGTCGTCGGCTCCGTCAAGGATATCAATTTCGAGTCGGAGGAAATAAAGAGGCAATGGCCAAGGGCGCTCGGCATTCAGCCTCACCGCATCTTTCTCAGTCGTCACGACGCAGCTCGCCCCAGCCTTGAGAGCCTCCTCAAACACCCTTTCAATCTCTCCATCGGTGAAGCGATGATGATCGAGGAAACGCTTCACGAAGCGTAGCTCAGCACCGTAACGTCTGAGGAATGCTTCAAAAGACTCAGGAGTCGCAATCCCGGAAAAGGCGGCAATCTTTTGATTCTGCAGAAAATCGAGGGTGTGTTGCTCACCAGCTTCGAGCCCTTGCAGGTAGCGCGGAGCGTGTGCACATTCGATGATGTCCACCCCAGGATTGTGTCGATTAATTTCAGCCCTGAGTTCGGCATCTGGCTTGCCATCGGACTTAGTGATAAAGACGTAAGAAGCCCGCTTGATGTGACTGATGGGCTCCCGCAAAATCCCGCGCGGGATCGTATATCCATTCCCAAAAGGATTATTTTTATCGATGAGCAGCAGATTCAATCGGCCCTTGAGAGGCAAATATTGGAAACCGTCATCAAGGATCAGGGTGTCCGCTCCAAACTCAGAAATCGCGTAAGCCCCAGCTTTCACGCGATTCTTATCAACCAATACCAGCACCCCATATGGCAGGAGATTTCGCGCAAGCATGAAGGGCTCATCCCCCGCGGTTTCAGAATCCAAAAACACTGTTTTGCCATCGCTGACAATTTTCGGGGGCGTCTCATCTCCGTGGGAAAGACGACGCCAAATCCGCTTAGGCAGTGGCTCTTTCTTACTCTTATAGCCACGACTTAAGATCGCCACCTTCCGCCCCCGCTCCGCAAGACTTCGGGCAAATTTCTCGACAACGGGGGTTTTCCCGGTGCCTCCCATTGTAATATTGCCCACCACTACAACCAAACAACCCAAGGGTTGATTATGGAGGATTCGTTTTTCGTAAAGATAGTAGCGCAATTTCACGATCCCTTTGAAAAGGAACGACAGCGACTTCAGGAGTGCCGCCACGATATCAATGAACCCACCATGGTGTCGGTCATAAATCACATCTGCCATGAAAAGCTCGAAATCAGAAAATCGCTTCCGAACTCGCTTTGCGAAAGTTAAGGCCACTACGAATTATCGAGTTAAATCAATTGAGCTTCGGATCAAAGGATCCACTCTCAGGGCCGTCCAGGAGCCCCTCAGGCATCGTCCATCCCGGCTGAAGATGTAAGGCATAGATTCCATCCCGCTCCATGAGCGATCTCAGCAAATCTGCCAACTGATCACGCTCCTCCATGCGATAATCCGGGTCCTGCGCAATCAACTCGCGAATCTCTGGACCATAACTCTCCTCCATCGCACGGATAACGAGTCGATCCACCAGACCGTCCCAAAACGAAGCATCATCGTAATGATCAATAATCTCCTCGAATATCCGCACATCAAAATCGGGATGTTCTTCGAAAGTACTAGAGCCAAAGTCATAGCACACCGTGTCCTTCAACCCGGCATCGGCAGCCGCCTTATAAACCTTCTGCTGGATCTGCGAGAAAAGTGACTCGGACCCGATCGCTTCCTTAGCCCGACTATTCGAAACCCAATCTGCTATTCTCAAGGCCTTAACGAGAGATTTGAGTTCCTCCTGGGAAAATTCTATGTCCACCCCAAAAGCAACGAGCAAATCAGATCCAAGGTCAATGCCGCAAGTATCACAGAAGCGACAAATCCGCACCTCCAACCAGCGCGCCATCAGGGCGATAACTCAGAGACTCAAAGGCCGGGAGAACCCAAGGTCGTCAATCAGCATTCTTGCTGGCTCGGTGCGTAGAAATTCAACGAATGCCTCAAACCTCTGCTCTGAGCCACCCTTTGGATAATCCCCACTCAGGCTAACCGCGTAATATGTGATGATCGGCAAATCATCAGACCTCGAGACGTAAACCGGTTTCAAGTCCTTAGAAAACCTCAGCAAATCTGACCGATAGACAACCCCGACGCTCCCCGGAACTCGGCTGACCTGGGCAACGGCCGAACGAACGCTCAATGTTGGGGATATCTTATCAGACACTATAGCCCAAAGGGAGTCATCCCCGATAAGAGAAATACTCTCCAGCCATGCTCGAGCGTATCTACCGGCAGGAACGGATTCTGGATTTCCCATCACCCAATATTCAACTTCGAGATCAGCCAAGGCTTCCGGAGCTTCGACACTGCGAATGCCGCTCCGGTGCGCGGTGACAACTGCAAGAGAATTTCCAAAAGGCATCTTCGCTCGATCCACAACATCCGCCCGACGCTCGACGACAAAATCGGTCCAATACTCGTCTGCACTCACAAAAATACCGGAAACCCGACTTCCGGCAATCTGCTGGGCCAACGTATTCGACCCTGCAAAATTGTAGCGCACCTCTATCCCATTTTTCTCGGAGAATGCGTCTCCAAGCCCGCGTATCAATTCCTCCAAACTAGAAGCCGCATGTATCCACAAAATCGCTTCATCGTCCCGCGTATTCCGAGAAGAGCACCCACTCACCAGTAAGCAGAGGGATAAGACAACCGACATCCTAATGCCCTGCTTTGAGGATGTGTGGTTAGGGCTACTCGCAGGCGACATTCTGAACACGCTGCCCATTCTGGATCTCAAGCTCAAGGGCGTATGGATCGAACTTATGGCAAAAAGCGGAAGCCAAAACCGATGATATAGGCATGTTGCCAAAATCCACGGCCACCAGGCCTCCGCGACCTGATCTGAAAAAAGGTGTTTGCGCTTATGCTTCCGAAAGCATCGAAATGGACATCGTATAGCCTCAAACGATTCTCGCTATATGATCCCGTCCGATAATCGAAGAAAAACTCGTTGGAAATTTCCAAACGTTTCATCCTCGGCAACCAGTCCGCTGATTTGCTGTAACGAATTCGATGACGAGAGACGAATTCGATATCATAGTCCCGCGATTCCCACCAGCGCGCCTCAAGCCGATTACGAAATTGGAT
>JBCCBL010000193.1:0-5838 GCA_039034055.1 Verrucomicrobiota bacterium
AACACAAAGGAAGTTATCGCCAAGATAACCCGCGATATGAGTGAATCAGAGATTGAGGCTAAGATTGCGGAATCTATTCGCGTGAGCTAGCCGAACACACCCAAATGCGAAACCGGATTTTGCCCAATTGATAAGCGACCAAGATCCGGTTTCTTTTTTTATTTTTTGATCTCTCAGTAAGCACGGTGCCTCAAGCAGATTTTGGGGACTATGAAATAAGACGTCCATGATCTATTACATCATCTTCGATTCGCTTGTTCAGGACAGTCGTGCACCGAGGCTATTTTGAAGTCTATAGCTTTCGACCTAGACGGTAAGTTGCTATAATATCATTCGGAGTGACGCGGGTTGTGATACTTGCATGGATATGACGGCTGCGAGACAAGTGTGGTTTGTGGAAATCGAGAACGACAAAACTAGCGGGAAGGCCTTTTTCAAGCGAGCCGTAATGATCCCCTCCTAGGGCTTTACGAATATTGCTCGTCGCCATTTTTAATACCCTTACCGGATCCGGAAATTTCGGATCCCGCCCCTGGCTCTTGGCAACCTTGTAGGTGAAGTCGAGTTCTGCAAACATGTTGGGACTGTTGAGCATGCCGTTGTCAGTTCCTAAAAGCAAATTTGTATTGCTCTTGATAAGACTGCTGATCGGAGGAAGGGGTAGCCCTAGGTTTGCATTTGCGCGTGGATTGAGAACTCCCGTAATGCCAGAATCCGCCAAGGCAGCTATCTCTCGCGTATTGGCTACTGTCATATGAGCAATGATGTGCGGTTTTAGTATGTTAATCGCCCGAGCTAAATCGCCAACTCCGCTCATGCGCTGACTATTTTTTCGATAGTCTTCGTTTTCTAGACAGTGAATCGCTCGCAATTTACCACGCTCTTTGGTCATTTGATAGACGGTCCGCCAAGCATGGTCGGTGAATTCATTCATCGTGCTTTCGCTCAATCCATCCGAAACCGCCAAGATATCTTCGATTTCCTGGGACAACTCGGGCGTCATTCCCTGAGTATTCTCGCGGAGTTCTTCCACATCATAAGGCACCGAATCAATCTGGCTCAGAATAATCGATTCAACACCCGTGGTTTTCGAAGCGGCTCGTAGAAGCTCTGCACCCAATCGAGCCTGTTCACGAAAATCCAGATGGCATACGGTGCCCGTGCGACTCATGTACCGAAGTGTCTCACACATACTCTGTTGCTGCTCTTCTGGGCTCAGTTTCGCGAGTTCCCGGTATTTTAGACCATGGGGACGGAAAAAGCCCTCCTCAAGACTCAGACCTGTCGCGCCATCAGGAACACAGGCATCCCCTATATGGGTATGACTATTGTAGAGACCGGGAATGATCACCCGTGTCCCCGATTCAATTGAAACAACCTGTTCAATACAATCTATAGCTTCAATCGTGTCGTGTTGCACTGCGAAGCGTCTGCAACGCATCGGGGATAGTTCTGGACCGACCAAAACGACACAATTTTCGAACACCATGATGAGAGATATGGCGTCTAAGCGCTCTCAGATGTGTCAGCCTCAGCTTTTTGAGCAGGCGACCAGTGGCCGGTGAGCCAAAAGTGCAGGAGATATACTAGAGGTGTGTCAACTATTGCGATACATATCTTGAGCAGCCAATACCCGACGGTCGCCCCAATCATTGTGTGTATGTCCCAACTCCCGAAAATATAAAAAGCAATGCCATTGAAAATAATGCTATCAATCAATTGAGACGAGATGGTGCTTAGGTTGTTGCGCAGCCACATGTGCTTCCCACCGGTAACCCGCTTCCAAAAATGATATGCCCATACGTCGTGGGTTTGTGCCGCTAAATACGCACAGAGGGACGCTAGAATTATAATAGGCACCGAACCGAGCACAGTCGCAAATGCGTCTTGGTGAGCGTAAGTTTCGTGTGGTGTGAGCGCGACGGCCCAAGTCGACAGGCCCAGCACCATCGCGTTCGCGAGGAATCCCATCCAGACCAAAAACTGGGCATTAGCTTTTCCGTAAACTTCAGAGACGACATCGGTGATCGGAAACGTGATCCAGTAACAAATGATTCCTGCCCCGACAACCGTTGGCCAGATCGGGAGATCACTTAGCTTACCACTGATGACATTGAGTATGGAGAGGACCGAGATGAATACGGTCAGAAGTATCAGATATTTATTGTCGAGAGGGCGCATTGGGGCATTTCAGAAAGCACGCATAGCGCCAATCGTATTGAGGATGCGTGCTGAGCGTATGAGCACAGCGCTACGATCGCGAGATCGTCAAATCTATTTCCTCAGTAAGTAAGGGCTTCAATTGCCCAAGCCTCTCCCCTTCTCTAATACTCGGTAATTTCTAGATTTTGGTAGGGCCGGTGGGGTTCGAACCCACGACCAAGGGATTATGAGTCCCCTGCTCTAACCGCTGAGCTACAGCCCCGGAGGAAGCTAGGAATTTACCGCTTCCTCCCGATTCGTCGAGGATTTTATTTTCAACGGCACACCCTTGGGCAACGACCCGATCTGACAACGAGGTTCCAGTTCGGCGAGTTGCAGAATCTGAGATTGCATAAATAAAATTCGAGCTGTCGAGATAGCATTTGGCGAGTATGCGGGATGCTCGATTTACCCCACCACGCAACCTATGATAGGACACGTAAGTTTTCAGATAGATGTGCGCTCTTATCGAGAATGGTCTCCTGACAGTTCAAAATCCGGCAATCCGCTTGTTTTTTTACACAATATGTTCTTTTTCCGCCTGGACGGATGGGTGAAACCGCCGTAACACAAAGACCATTAAGCACAACTTATATAGGCTCCCTTTTTAAATGGATATACACGAATACCAGGCAAAACAACTTCTCGCTGACTTCGGTGTCCCGGTCCCTGCCGGCACCCCTGTACAGTCAGCCGATGAGTTCGATACCGCACTTGCGAAGCTTCCAGATGGCGCTGTCGTCGTAAAATCTCAGATTCACGCTGGAGGCCGCGGCAAGGGGACTTTTACCGATGGCTTTAAAGGGGGCGTCAAAGTCACCGGCTCAAAAGAGGAAGCGAAGGAGATAGCAGGCAAGATGCTCGGCAATACCCTCGTCACCCACCAGACCGGAGAAGCGGGACGGCAAGTGAACACAGTCTATTTCACGGAGTGCAGTGATATCGCCAAAGAGTATTATCTAGCTATTCTGATGGACCGTGAGACATCAGGTCCCGTAATCATCGCATCCACAGAAGGCGGAGTCGATATCGAGGAAGTTGCCGAAAAAACGCCCGAAAAAATCGTCACCATCAAGGTGGACCCGGCAATCGGCATCCAATTTTACCAAATGCGCGAAATCGCGTTCGCCCTGGGCTTGAGCACGAAGGATCAACTGAAACAGATGGGCAAATTGCTCGGCGGGCTCTACAAGCTTTTCTGGGATAAGGACTGCAATATGGTCGAAATCAATCCATTGGTCACCACGCCCGACGGCGACATCGTGGCCTTGGATGCCAAGGTGAACTTTGATTCAAATGCGCTCTACCGACACAGCGACATCCTTGCGCTGCGCGATCTCACCGAAGAAGACCCCAAGGAAGTAGAGGCTTCGAAATTTGACCTGAACTACGTCGCACTTGATGGGAATATCGCTTGCATGGTGAATGGAGCCGGCCTCGCCATGGCAACTATGGATATCATCAATCACTTCGGCGGGTCTCCAGCGAACTTCCTCGATGTCGGTGGAGGAGCCACTGAGGAAAATGTCACTGCGGCCTTCGAAATCATTCTTTCTGACTCCAACGTCGAGGGAATCTTGGTGAACATTTTCGGTGGAATCATGAAATGCGACATTATCGCGCGAGGCGTCATCGCAGCAGCAAAGACGGTCAACCTTTCGGTGCCGCTAGTGGTCCGCCTTGAGGGCACCAATGTAGAAGCGGGAAAAGCGCTGCTCAATGACAGTGGCCTTGCGATTACGGCAGCAGACAGCCTGGCAGACGCTGCTCAGAAAATCGTCAAATTGGTCGCTGAATCCAAATAACCCCAACGCATTTTTTTAAAAAAAGAACTCATCATGAGCGTACTTGTAAACAAAGACTCCCACGTAATTTTCCAAGGGATTACCGGCAAAGCAGGTGGATTCCATGCCGAGCAATGCATGGAATATGGCACCCAAGTGGTCGCCGGTGTCACTCCAGGCAAGGGTGGCCAAAAATTTCTCGATAGGGTGCCGGTGTATGACACGGTGAAAGAAACAGTCGAACAGGAAGGTGCTAATGTCTCATGCATTTTTGTGCCGCCCCCATTCGCCGCCGACGGTATCATGGAAGCGATTGATGCCGGCATTGAATTGATCATATGCATCACTGAAGGCATTCCGGTAAAAGACATGGCGATTGTTAAGAAAAAGCTCCTCGCGAGCAACGCTCGTCTTATCGGTCCTAATTGTCCTGGCGTGATCACTCCAGGAGAATGTAAAATTGGGATTATGCCCGGATATATCCATCAGCCGGGGAAAGTCGGTATTGTGTCTCGCTCGGGCACCCTGACCTACGAGGCGGTTTGGCAGATTACGAGTGCCGGCCATGGACAATCGACTTGTATCGGAATTGGAGGCGATCCGATTAATGGGACCAGCCACACCGATGCCGTTAAGCTTTTCAACGAAGATCCAGATACCGAAGCCATCATCATGATCGGCGAAATCGGTGGATCCGCTGAAGAAGAAGCTGCTGCCTACATCAAAGATTATGTGGACAAGCCGGTGGCCGCATTCATCGCCGGTACCACGGCCCCTCCGGGACGCCGGATGGGACACGCCGGGGCCATCGTCTCAGGCAGTTCTGGCTCTGCCGAAGGAAAAATTGCTGCATTGAAGGATGCCGGAATCGCTGTCGCGGAAACGCCCTCTCACATGGCAGAAGCCCTATTTTCCGTCTACAAAAAGTAGATTTTGCTTTTCAGATTTTACATGACTGCCCGGTTCCAAATTGGAATCGGGCTTTTTTTTGTAAAAGTTTATCGCTTGATTCGTCTCACCTTAGAGCAATGAGTGGGTCCGATACTCAGATTGCAGAAAAGGCGTCCATTTTGCTTTCTTGAGAACCATGGATGTCCTCGTCATTGGTGGTACTGGCCTGATGGGTCCTACCCTCGTTCAAAAACTCGTTGAAAACAAACACCGGGTCACCTGCCTAAATCGACGTGGCATCTCGACATTGGCTCCCGCAATTAAATGCGACCGTCGAGATCCTGAGGCTCTGCGCGCCGTGTTTCAAAGAACACACTACGACGCAGTCATCGACATGATCCCGGTTAATGAAGACGATGCGAATACACTGACCACCTGTTTGGAGAATACACCTGACACACAAGTCATCGCAATATCCAGCATGACCGTGTATTTGGCATACGCACGGATACATCGCGTGGAATTGGGCCCGTATCAAAACTGTCCTATCAAAGAAACCGACGCATTATGTAATGAAAAGGTTCTGCCAAATCACCATGATAAACCTGCGGTCGAAGCTGCGTATCTGAAGGCTTATGAGCATCTATCGATTCTTCGCTTGCCTGCGATCTATGGCTGGCCAGATGTCAGCCGTATCAAACCTTATGTTGAAGCAGTGTTTCAAGGGGATGGCTCATGTCGCCTGCACCCTACTTATGCCGCGTGGACTCACTCGCGGGCTTCGGTCGCGGATTGTGTTCAAGCGATAGTCCTGACTCTAGGCCTCCGAGGACAGCACATCTTTAATGTCGGCGAGCAAACCGTCTTCACTGAAGCAGCATGGTGTGCGCTCGTCTGGAAAGCTGCTGGGAAACAGGGTGCCCTCATCGAAGATCCAGACATCCCCGTACCCTTCAATGCC
>JBCCBL010000194.1:0-5832 GCA_039034055.1 Verrucomicrobiota bacterium
GTCGAGTTTCAAATACAGACCACGCCCGCGATCACGGACCTCGCAAAATATCTAGAGGATATGCCCCGAGCATCGCAGAAATTCATTTATATCGCACTCTGTATTATCGCCGTCCACTGGGTCGGGTTTCGGTATTTCGGATCGACTGAGCTTAGAAATGGCGTGGGCCAGCACTTGCTGGGAACCCCCGGGGGGGAAATTGAATCGAATCCTGAAGCATCTGAGTCCGAGGGAAACTCCCTACTCTCTGCTCGCGAAGATTCAGCTGACCCAAGCATATCCCAATTCCCTGCTTGGGCGGATGATAGTGAACTCCCCCAAAGCTATTCGAGATTCGAAGGCTCGGAGTTTGTGCGCTATCAGCGATTCATTCGCAGGGCAAATGGTGAACCGATTATTGTCGCCGATCACTTTAAGAGTGATCAGCAAAATGAATTACTGGAGTCATACGCCTTTAATGGGAATCGCTTATTAATCGATAATGCAGACCTCGCAAACCTTCAGGCAGTCCCCGGTCTGCGCATCAGCGAATCGCCCTCGGGCGCATTCGCAACCTTACATGTAGACTCGGATTCCAGCGCTCCGTTTAATTTGATTGATGTTACAGACAGACTCCTGGCGCTCGGCATTCAAGGTATTGAATACGATGTTCTTGTCTTCACGACACGATCCGCGAATGACTCGGGTTACAGTGGACAATGGCATTTAGTCGACTCCTCAACGACGGGGCATATCGATGCTGAGCGCGCGTGGGAGACCCGGACATCGGCCGCCGGAGTGGTGGTTGCGGTTCTGGATACCGGGGTCCGTCTGACACACGAAGACTTGGCCGGTAACCTTTGGGTGAATTCAGACGAGATTGCCGGAGACAACATCGACAACGATAACAACGGTTACGTCGACGACGTGCATGGAGCAGACACTCGAGCTAACTCGGGGAACCCGAACGATGACAACGGTCACGGCACCCATGTAGCGGGCATCATCGGCGCTGAAGGTAACAACAGCCTCGGCGTTACCGGAGTGGCTTGGGATGTCGATTTGATGGCTATCCGCTTTATGGACAGCGATGGCGTCGGCTATATCTCCGATGCGCTTGAGGGCATTGAGTATGCCTATCAAAATGGGGCTGATATTGTGAATTGCAGCTTTGCCACCGGCTCTTACAGCAGTCTGTTTCTTCAATCGATTGAGAGGGCTCGTGATGCGGATACGATCATTGTTGCCGCTGCTGGGAATGAAAACACAAACCTAGAGTCGGTAGCCTCCTATCCGGCCGCCTACTCAACAGCAAATATCGTCTCGGTCGCCAGCACCGATTCAGACGGTGGAATTTCTTCATTCTCGAATTATAGCAACACGTTGGTCGATCTGGCAGCCCCAGGGCGGAGTATCCTGGCGACTTACCATACGTCAAACAGCGCCTACGCTAGCCTTTCGGGCACCTCCATGGCGGCTCCGGTGGTATCCGGCGTCTTAGCTCTAGCACGCGCTGAGTATCCCAACGATTCCTACCAAGACCTCATTGATCGGATGGAGAGTGGAGTCATTTCTCATTCCGAACTCACCTCTAAAACGAGAACCGGTGGATACGTCTCGCTCTTCAATACCCTTTCAAGCGTCGACCCAAGCCTCTTGCCAAACATTCGCTTTTCGGAATCGGGTCCCATCGTTCGATCTGCGGGATTTTCGGAAACCTTGACGGTAGAGTCTCTCAATGGCTCTCCATCGTATTCCTGGCAATTGAGTGGAAACCCTCTGTCAGAGCAAAGCCAGAGCTATACATGGGGCTCTCCGACTCCCTCGGACTCTGGCACCTATTCAGTTCTCGCGAGCAATGAATACGGCACCGACACCGCTTCTATCGACGTTCAGTTTCTCGAAACCGATTCTGCCATAGCCTCGACAACAGGCATCGTCAGCGCGCCTTGGATCACCTATGGAGATGCGCAATATACTACCAATAGCAGCTCGGTCGTCAGTGGTTCAATTTCGCATAACCAATCGACTTCGCTACAAACGCGCTCACCCGCCGAAGGAACCCTCTACCTCGATATCGAGATTTCGACTGAGGCAAACTACGATTTCCTCGACATTATTTTGGATGACCAAGTCTTAGCGCGCTACGCCGGTGAAGTTTCCCTCAGCGCATTCGAAATCAACTTCAGCGATGAGGGACAGATTCTGGTCTTCCGCTACTCGAAGGATGGAACGGTTACGCGTGGTAGCGACAGCATAAATCTCAGCAATTTCCGATTCGAAGCTGCAGGAATCGCGACGATCACATCCCAACCCTCTGATCTCACGCTCCTCAATGGGCAGGCTGCTACTGTAGCGTTCACGGTGGAAAATGCGACCGGTGCTCAATATCAGTGGATCCGCGACGGTCAAACCATCGCCACGACCAACGTGCCACAACTTCAATTTTATGGAGATCGCGAACCAACGGTCGGCACCTACACGGTTGAGATCTCAGGCCTGGGCTCACCTTTGACCACTGCTTCGTTCACCGTAAGTAATCTTGTGAGTCCCCAGATTTCCCGAGTCACGGGATCCAGCTCTCTCATCGCCGGTGAAACACTCAGTCTCAACGTCGAAGCCTCCGGACAGAGTCTGAGTTACCAATGGGTCAAGGATAACCAAGCTATAGACGGTGCCCAGTCCGCAACCTACACCCTATCGAGCACATCCACCCTAGACTCGGGCATGTATTGGGTGATCGTTTCAAATCAGGCCGGCTCGGCAAGCAGCTCGGCGGTAAATATTTCCGTCAACGGGGCCTTACCAAGCATTTTGAGCCAGCCCGAATCGCAAACGGTTAGCATCGGGGAAAGCGTCACCCTCCAAGTCATCGCTTCCAGCGAATCGGCGCTCACCTACACGTGGTATCACGAGGGTGCCCTGCTCCGCACAAGCGATACGAACACCCTCCTCCTCCCTTCGATAACGGAGCGCGAGACCGGGACTTACACCTGCACAGTCAGCAATCCATTTGGATCGGTCACGACGAACATCATCGTCCTTTCGCTCACTGAGCAAGGCCCCTCAAGCGAACCTAGGACCTTTTCCCTCGGAGGACTCCAGTTCGAGGTCTTTTACGAAACCAACGATCTACTCGAATCCGCTTCAAACTCCTGGACGATTGAGGCGGGAAGGTCGCTCGTATTGCGCTCAACAGTTGTTGATACCGGGGTCTACGCCTTCGACTTTGAGGCGGATCAAGCAGCACCGGTTTGGCGCGTAAACGGTTCAGAAATCGATCCGCATGAAGAAAACGAACGGACCTGGATTACTCTGAGCAATGGTGACGTAGTCGACTGCGTGGTGTCTTCCGTCGCAACTGCGGCCGGTTCCGGTGGATTCACCCTTTCCGACATCGAAGTCTATTTAGAGGCGCGCGGGCCGGTTGTTCTTGCCCCGACAGGATTGCAGATCGTCTCATCAACCGCTGTGGTTGAAGATCTCGTTGAAATCCTCAGCAATAGCGCATACCGCATTGATTGGACGCTCGCTTCCATCGATTCAGGAATCCCTGCGGTCAGTTCCCAGCAACTGATTTTAAACAAAAATACCCTCGTGAGTTCCGGATACTATAAATTCAGTGGATCCGTTGAAAACTCCGCCGGTATTTTCGCGCTTCCAGAGTTTTATATCAATTTAAAGGGAGACCTAAGCCATCCATTCAGCGAAGCAACAACCTTGGAGGGCGATTGGATTTCTGATCCACAATTCGGAGTTTTGAATATCAAGGACTATCCATGGGTCTATTCAGTAAATAATGGCTGGTGGTATATTGATACCGAATCAATCCAAGATAATCAGTTCTGGATCTATGATTACCAGATCGGCTGGATGAAATCGGGCACGCAGGACTTTCCCTATGCCTGGAGCCGAGATCGAAACAGCGTGATTTACATCTATGCGCCCCGCGCCAACGAGCGCTGGATCTATGACTTCGCAACGGACTCTTGGAGTCTCGTCAGCACTTCAACACTCTAATCGACTCACTGAAAATTTCTATTCGAGAGGTGGTTGGAGACCGCCTTTGCGAATCCCGGACCCCCATAAACAAATCCGGTATAGAGCTGTACCAGAGAGGCTCCAGCATCGAGCTTTTGCGCCGCATCAGTCGGCTGCATGATGCCCCCGACTCCAATAATCGGTAGCCGCCCCTGGGTCTGCTCAGCCACGAAGCGGATTACCTTCGTCGATTTTTCTGTGACCGGCGCTCCGCTCAATCCGCCTGCCTGATTGGCCTCTGCCAAAATCCCTGGACGATCCAGAGTTGTATTAGTCGCGATAATGCCATCAAAACCATGACGCTCAAGAGCTGTTAGAATCACTTCGATCTCATCAAATGAGGCATCTGGAGCGATTTTTAGGAACACCGGAATATGCCTGCCCACTCTTTCTGCCACCGCATCGCGCTCGGCTCGAATCGGCCCCAGCAAACCGTCGAGGTACTCGGCACCTTGGAGGTCACGAAGGCCCTGCGTATTGGGGCTACTGATGTTTATCGCCAAATAATCTGCCAACTCTCCCAATATGCGGATGCCTGCGACGTAATCACCGGTCGCCTCTTCGAGAGGCGTCACCTTGGCTTTTCCCAAGTTGATCCCTAAGACGGCTCCCCGCTTCCCTAGAGGATATTGCTCCTGAATCCGCTGCTTCATGGCTTCGGCACCCTGGTTATTGAACCCCATCCGATTGATCAGCGCCTGTTCTTCAGGAAAACGAAACATACGTGGCTTGGGGTTACCCGGCTGGCCCTCAGGCGTAACCGTCCCGACCTCGACATGACCGAAACCAAGTGCTGCGAAGGCCGGAAATGCGCGTCCGTCTTTATCCATACCCGCTGCGAGGCCGACCCGATTGGGAAATTCCAATCCTGCGACAGTGACCGGCTGACGGGTCGCATACATGGATCGCATGATCGACAACGCCGGGCTCAAACCGCTAAACCGCGCCATCCAATCAATCGCCAACTCATGAGCGACTTCCGGATCTTTTCGAAATAGGTATGGACGAATCAGAGAGCGATAGAGCATCTATCTGTTCTGTGTCCCAAATTCAGCTTTGCCAAACCAGAAAAACACAGACTCTCCAGGGAAATTGCCAATCGAGTTCAATTCACTTATTTGAAGGTTTATCACACTCACAGGCTTCCGACATACCTATGCAATTCACTGCTCAGATCATCCGCACATTTCCAACGTTGACAGACCTGATAACACGCTCTTAGACGATTCCGCTTATGACTAATACGTCCCCTAAACTTGAATGGTGCCACGTTCGCTACGGCGAAGATATGAATTGGTGGGTTTACGAAATCAGCGACAATGTCCACTGGGACGTCGACGGGCTGAGCATCCTGGACCCCAATCAAGTCAAACACGTGGCAGAGTTGCTAGAGTCACTCACAGACTATGGATTTAAAAACGAGTATTTCGAAAACGCATTTTTCTCTTTCAACATCGGAAAGGATCTCAAGGACAAATGCCTCGAAGTCTCTCGCGTGCACGACTCAATATTGGACAACGAAGATGCCCTCTTCGCCCTGCCTGATATCATGGATGAAGAAAAGGGGCCCTATGCAGACTTCCTCGAGCACATCACTCGGCTTCGCGTGAAGCTTTTGAACGATCTCATCGATTTCAAGCAACCGTTCACCATCGAAGAACTCGAAGAAGATATCCGCGAATCGCAAAACATCGACTACATGGAAGGCCGCGCGATCCACTTCTTCAACGAAGTCACCGCCATCTTAGAATTTGTCCCCGAAGGCTTCCATCTAGATTCCGACAGCGACGACGACGAAGTGGCGGATCCAAC
>JBCCBL010000195.1:0-5804 GCA_039034055.1 Verrucomicrobiota bacterium
CCATAATCGCTTTTTCAATGCGGCCGCCCGAATAAGAGGCTTCCAGATGTCGGCTGAAACCCTGCGAAAACTCGAGATCCCATGATTTGAAGAGGGTCGCTAGCACTACAGGAGTCTGCATCATAGTATGGTTACGGCCCAGACACACATGGGACCCGCCGCCAAAGAAACCGAATGTCTTCGGGACAAATCGCTGTTTCTCAATGAAGCGCTCCGGATTGAAGGTGAGCGGATCCGGATAAAACTCTTCCAGAAAATGGCCCAAATTGTTTAAATGAAGGACATCGGTATTCGCCGGAATCTGATAGCCTCCAAATTCGAAGGGTTTCACGGCATACTTGAAGAGTTGTAGCGCTCCTGGGCGGATGCGCTGAGTCTCCATAATGACCGCTTTCAGGCGGGTCATATGCTGCAACTCCATTACATTCTCTCCGTCCCAAAGATCAAGCTCCTCACGGAGCCAGTCGATCCATTGAGGCGTGGCATAAAGCTCCATCAGTGCATAGTTGATAAGAGCTGCAGTATTATCGGTCCCGGCAAGGAGGACAAAATACAAATCATTGATTAAATGCTCCCTCGAAACCGCATCGCCCTCCGCCTTTAAGCGCAGCTTTAAAATCTCACCGTAATTGTCTTGAATCGCATCCGGATTTTCCAAGCGTGCATCGACAATTTTGCCAAGCCACTCAAAGGTCTCCTCGCGCAACCTGCGATACTCCTCACGCTCGTAATAAGGCGCTTTCGAGTCGTCCAAAAACAGCCCTCGCAGCATCTGGACCTCCCAGCGAGTCATCCGTTTGGTGACATCGCGCGGAATCTCTGAGCGGGCCACAGTCTGGGTGTTTCCCCACGTGATCAGCTCTGCCCAAAATGGAACAATATCAACAGGCTCACCGGAACCAGCCACCTCATTGATGCCATCACGGAATACGCGGTGAAATGCCGGCATGAATTTCATCGCAGAAGACATCGTGAACGCCGGCTTGAGGTAGGCCCGCTTTTCTTTGTGCGGATCACCATCAAGACCGGTTACATGATTCGGTCCCATCTCTTCAAGAAACGAGGTGTTTGGCTCAGCGTAACTCCAGACTTCCGGCTTCTGCCAAATGAAATTGTTGGCATCGGGCCCTGCGAGCACCACCCACATCCGATTACGAAAAAAGGTGCGGAAAATCGGCCCACACTCATAGAATCCATCGAGCTGAAATTTCAATGGATCGCGACGATAGGCCTCGTTGCAGCCTGCTTCACTACCCCCAGGAAGGTAGAAGGGCAACTCGTCTACTTTGCCCTCTGGAGATGCGGTCACTTCACTCATTCATCTCCTACTAGCAAGTGAAATGCCTTGAGTCCTACAAACTAACCGCGACCAATGCGATAGGTCTCAAAACCAATCTTGCGGAGCCGTTCATGATCAAGGATACCTCGACCATCGAACACAAAGGCTGGTTTTTGCATGGAGCGATAAATTTTCACAAAATCCAGATCTCTAAACTCATCCCACTCAGTCAAGACAAGCATCGCATGGGCACCTTCAAGAGCGGAATAAGCATCCGTCGAGCAGCTAATCTGAGAATTTGTAGAGCCTCCCTCCTCGTCTGGAGATTGCCCTAAATCACCGAAAATGCCCTCGGGTTCGACCTTTGGGTCGAAGATTGCAAGATGCGCACGCTCCTCCAAGAGGTCTTTGCAAATATAGATAGCTGCCGACTCCCGCGTGTCATTGGTATCCTTCTTGAATGCAAATCCAAGGACGGCGATCTTTTTATGAGAGACCGTATTGAAGAGCGTGTTGATGATTTTTTGCGTAAATCGTCTCTTTTGGTAGTCGTTCATCGAAACCACCTGCTCCCAATACGCCGCCACTTCAGAAAGGCCGAAATGCTCACAGAGATATACCAAATTCAAAATGTCTTTCTGGAAACAACTACCACCGAATCCGACCGAGGATCGCAAAAATTTCGGCCCAATACGTGAATCCGTTCCAATCGCCTTTGCGACTTCGTTCACATCCGCTTCGGTAGCCTCGCAGAGAGCAGAGATCGCGTTGATCGAAGAGATGCGCTGTGCGAGGAACGCATTTGCGGTGAGTTTTGAAAGCTCCGAAGACCACACATTGGTTGTCAAAATGTTCTCCCGAGGAACCCAACGAGCATACACATCTACCAACTTCTGGACCGCCTCCCGGCCAGAAGGCGTCTCATCGCCCCCGATCAAGACCCTATCTGGAGCGTGCAAGTCCTCAATTGCAGTGCCTTCTGCCAAAAACTCAGGATTAGACAACACTTCGAAATGGATGCCTTTCTCATTGGCCTCTAAAATCCGCTTGATCGATTGAGCGGTGCGGACCGGAAGGGTCGATTTCTCAACAACAATTTTCGGCCCCTCAGCGTCTTTGGCAATCTGCCGAGAGACGGCCTCGACAAAACGTAGATCCGCGGCCCGCCCAGCACCTACGCCGAAACTCTTCGTCGGGGTGTTCACACTGATAAAAATGATATCCGCCTCCCGAATCCCTTTCGTAACCTCGGTTGAGAAAAACAGGTTTTTTCCGAGCCGGCTCTCGACGACCTCCTGCAAGCCGGGCTCATAAACCGGGAGTTCGTCAGACATCCAGGCATCGATCCTCACCTGATTTATGTCGACGACGGTTACCGTCACGTCTTCACATTTCTCGGCGATTACAGCCATCGTAGGTCCTCCTACATAGCCCGCACCTATACAGCATATTTTAGTCATCAGTCCGCAAACAATTCAGGGGAAATTCGCATGTCAATAGTCTAGGCGAGTAGGCAATATAAATGCCGGATTCAATTTTTCGGCGTTTTTTGAGAGATTTGAGAGCATCACGATCTGAAGTTGACGTTTCTGCAGAAAAAGTCGCCCACGTTGATGGACGCATCAGACCTCTACGGTTTGCGGAAAAATCCAGACTAATGATCTGCCTCTTCAGACTTGAGCAAACAGGCCCCTGAATCCTTAATTCTTGTCGAAAGGCCTAAGAAAAAAAGCGTTTGATCTCCGCTTCGGCAGATTCAGGAGAATCAGAGGCATGAACCACATTTTTCATCATTGTGGTGCCTAAATCGCCACGGATCGTCCCGGGAGCTGCTTTCGTAGAGTCCGTCGGCCCAAGTAAATCGCGGACCTTCGCGATGACATTCTCACCTGAGAGGATCAATCCGATAACGGGGCGCGAACTCATAAATGCTTCGATATCAGGGAAAAAAGGCTTGTCAGCGACATGAGCATAGTGCTCGCGGAGGATTGCGGAAGACAGCTGCATCATGCGAGCGTCTTCAATTTCAAATCCGGCCTTCTCGAAGCGGCTAATCACCTTTCCGGCACACTTTTGTTCCAAGCAATCGGGTTTTAGTAGAACTAGGGTTTTCTCCATACCGCAAACTCTCATGGAAAAGGAGATATTCTAGGGCAAGCACAATCGCTTGATCTCAGACCGGATGCGGTTTTTGTACATGAAAAGCGCCTGAAATGGAGACTTCAGGCGCGTTAGAAAAATCTGAGAGTGGGTTATACGAGAGACTTGAGACCTGAGCCTGCTTTGAACTTCACAGCCTTGGAAGCCTTAATCTTGATCTTCTCTCCAGTTTGGGGGTTTACGCCCGTGCGAGCAGCGCGTTTCACGACCTCGAAAGTACCAAATCCGATCAGTTGGACGCTCTTGTCCTTCTTAACGCCCTTCTTGATCGAGTCCAAAACAGCTTCGACAGCCCGTTCAGCGGCAGCTTTAGAGGTTTCATCACCAAGGGTCTTTTGCACTTCCGCGACAAGTTCAGCTTTATTCATATAATTTGTGTAATATATTGTTAATGAGTGTTAATGTAGATCGTCGCCATTCACAAAATTGACGGCGTTGACGGTCAACTTAATTTGTGAGCTTTTTCGGTTTTACGAGCTTTTTTACAGGAAATCATTCGCTCTATCACTGCGATTATCGCCATCGAAAAACCTAAAACTCAGGTTTCGAGCGGGTTCGCAGCTCCCAACGGCTCGCGAAGCTGCCCGACTATTGAGATGATTCTTGGCCCAAGTTCTCAGAAATTACTAAAATTCTAAAGGACATCAGGAAATTACATTTCTAATACATTTACGAGCTTGTCGCAGAATCAATTCAGCCTAGCCTCTCACTCCCATGGAACGCGTCTCAGACATCAACGTCATTTCCTCACAGCAACTGACCGCACCTGAAGAACTCAGATCGGGCAGTCCGACGACCAGCGAAGAGGCTTCATTCATCGCCAAGTCTCGCAAAACGATTCACGACATCACGTTCGGAAACGACCCGCGTTTGCTTGTGGTGGTCGGCCCCTGCTCTATTCACGACACTGAGGCCGGTCTCGACTATGCACGTCGCCTGAAAAAGCTCGCCGAGGCGTTCTCGGATGAACTCTACATCGTGATGCGCGTCTACTTCGAAAAGCCGCGGACCACGGTGGGTTGGAAGGGCTTGATCATGGACCCCCATTTGGACGGGACGTGCAATCTCGAAGAAGGCCTAAGAACTGCCCGTTCCTTTCTCAAAGAAGTCATTAATGTGGGTCTGCCGACTGCCACTGAGCTGCTCGATCCGATCACCCCACAGTACATCGCCGACCTCATTAGTTGGTCGGCTATTGGTGCCCGAACGACCGAGTCGCAAACCCACCGACAGATGGCATCAGGCCTGTCCATGCCGGTCGGATTTAAAAACGGAACGGATGGCAACGTAAATGTTGCAATCAATGCCATCAAAGCCGCGGTCCAATCACAAACCTTCCTGGGAATCAGCACCGATGGCAGAGCCTCGGCGGTCACGACAGCCGGGAACCCCGATTGCCATCTCATCCTGCGGGGTGGCACTCACGGACCCAACTATTCAAGTGAGCATGTAAAAGACGCCGCAAGACGCATCGAAAAGGCCGGGCTCTCAACGTCAATCATGGTCGACTGCGCGCATGCAAATTCGGACAAGGACCCCTCGCGACAACCCGTTGTCCTGGCAGACGTCTGTCAACAAATCGAGGCCGGTGAAAAAGCAATTACCGGTGTCATGATTGAGAGTAATATTCATGCAGGGAACCAGGCCTTCCCACAGCCCAAAGAATCCCTCCAGTATGGTGTGTCTATCACCGATCCCTGCATCGACTGGGACACCACCGAATCAGTGTTGAGGCAAACGGCTGCGACCATCCGGGCCGGTGCCACCGTGTAGGGGTATTGTTTCAGAACACTCCAGTATCTTCCTGATCGAAAAGGATCTCACCCAATTTCTCGAAAATTACGATGATACTCTGGGGCGGTGATTCTCATATTCAAATATTTACTAATTTATTGTTTGAATAAAATAAGTAAATCTACTAGCTTTATTTCTACTTCGTCAAATGGTCTCTACAGCTTCTTTTAACCACGAATGGACACGAATCCACACGAAGAAATAAACGATTCGTGTAAATTCGTGTGCATTTGTGGTTCATTTTTGGCGTTTGGAGGAACGGGTCTTGGTCTTCTAATTCATTTTAACAAGTAGAAATAATCGCTATGAAAGAACCCATTCGTGTCGCTATCACAGGTGCTGCCGGTCAAATCGGGTATGCACTCCTTTTCAGACTCGCCTCCGGATCAGTGTTCGGCGCTGACCAACCAATCGCCCTCAATCTAATTGAGATTCCGCAGGCTCTCGATGCGTTGAAGGGAGTGGTGATGGAGTTGGATGATTGCGCATTTCCGCTATTGCAAGAAACGGTTGCAACAAGCGATTTAACAGAGGGATTCAAAGATGTGGATTGGGCCCTACTCGTTGGCAG
>JBCCBL010000196.1:0-5798 GCA_039034055.1 Verrucomicrobiota bacterium
ACGATGCAACGCTTCGAACGGACACCAAAAATGGGTCACTAAAATCCGGGACAGTAGCCATCCTCCAAAGATGGATGCCCAGGTTTGTACGAGGAGAAATAAGAAAAACTCCTAAATTCAATGGATTCCTAAGCTCTTGAGCGCTTTGCGAAAAAACGCTCCCAGAAAATCAATAACCATCTTGGCAGTCTTCGGGGGAAGATCGGTAGAAGACCCTTGAGTAGAGACGTCATTCGCTTTCTGGATTATTTAGAAAAAAATTTCGATTTTGTCGAAATGCTCATTTCAAAAACGTCATCGGGGTGAATCCTCCCCAAAGAGGGCCCAGAGAACAAGCAACATAAGACATCCATGAAATATGCAATTATCATAAACGAAACTGAAGAAGAGCTAGCCAATCGCTACAAACCGGAAAAAATTGAGGCGTACATGGCGCCGTATCTGGCTTACGCACAGGCGCTTACCGAAGCTGGTTTACTGGTCGGAGGTGAGGCACTCGAACACCCGAAAACGGCCGTCACCATTCGTAACCGAGACGGGAAACGCATCGTTCAAGACGGCCCTTTCGCTGAGACAAAGGAAATGTTGGGAGGCTTTTTCCTCATCGAAGCACCCGATCAAGAAACTGCTTTGGAATGGGCAGCCAAAGCCCCTTCGGCATCGACTGGTTCGGTGGAATTGCGACAGTTAATGCCCGAAGTCGAGTAGGAGTGGAAATTCCACCATCCGAGGTGATTGAGCGAGTCGTCCGAGAATCCTATGGGCGCCTCGTTTCATACCTTTCTGCGAATACTGGAGACATCGCCGATTCGGAAGCATTCTTGTCGGATGCACTCACCAAGGCCCTAAAAATTTGGCCGGAGTCGGGAGTTCCGAAAAATCCTGAAGCCTGGTTGCTCGCAGTTGCCCGGCGCACCCATATTGACGCGATTCGTCGCGAGCGCATCCATTCTCGGGCGCTCGATTACCTGGCACCCATGGGAGCAGTCGAGGCTCCCGAGTCATCGGAGTTTCCGGATCGGCGCGTTCAATTGCTCTTCGCGTGCGCCCATCCAGACATTGATCCAAGCGCACAAACTCCTTTGATGTTGAACACGATTTTGGGCCTCACAGCCGAGCGCATCGCGTCTGCATTTCTGATTCATCCCTCGAATATGGGTCAGCGTCTGGTGCGAGCTAAACGCCGTATTCGCGAATTAGGCATTCCTTTTCAGATCCCGGAAAGTGAACTTTTCTGCCAGCGTCGCGATGCAGTCTTGGAGGCGATATATGCGGCATTCGGAATCGGCTGGGAGTCGAATGTTCCGGCAGGCGAAAATACTCATGCCGATCTGGCTGAGGAATCCATTTATTTAGGGCGTGTCCTCCTATCACAAATGCCACAAGACCCAGAAGTGCTTGGTCTGGTTGCTTTTATGATGTACGTTCACGCCCGAAGAGCAGCGCGTTTTTCGACCACTGGGCACTTCGTACCACTGCTTGAGCAAGACCCAAAGGATTGGGACCATGAGCTACTCGACGAAGCAGATCGCCTCCTGACCCGGGCCTCGAAACGCAAGGAGATTGGCCGCTTTCAATTGCTTGCGAGTATTCAGTCTGCGCAAACCGTGCGGCGACATTCCGGCGCTATCAACTGGGAAGCAATCCTCGTTTTATATCACGGCCTCAATCAAAGGTTTGCTACGGTGGGTTCTCTGGTCGGACTGGCGGCTGCATTGTTCCATCTAGAGCGTTACGAGCAGGCTGCCGCTGCATTGGCGGAGCTTCCGAAAAAGCAGACAGATGCGTACCAACCTTATTGGGTTTTGAAGGCCCTGATTTTCGAAAAGTCCGGAGATCTCCCGGAGGCCCAAGCCGCTCGATCCCGCGCGGTCGGTTTGACAGAGAGCCCAGCTATCCGAGCGTTTTTGAGTATGTGAACTCTGACGATGGTGAGCAGAGTTATTCTGGCCGAAGCACTGACTGTCATTGACGTCTGACCACAAGCCTATTTGATATTCCGCTTTCAGGGACCTAATTTTCCGAAAATATAAGAATATCCTATGGCAGAAATCACTCATTACGAACTCTTGGTAATTGGCGGCGGCCCGGCTGGGTATGCAGCAGCGATTCGAGCTGGCCAGCTTGGCAAGAAAGTCGCATGCGTCGAAATGGAACGCGCTGGTGGGACCTGCCTGAATTGGGGATGTATTCCTTCGAAAGCGCTCCTCAAGAGTGCAGAACTCTACAAGAGCATGGAGCACGCCGCCGATTTAGGGCTGGGGGCCAAGGAGATTTTTTATGATTTTGAAAAAATCATTTCCCGCTCGCGCGGCGTTGCGGACACGATGGCAAAGGGCATCGAATTCCTTTTCCGTAAAAACAAGGTAGACTACATTCAGGGCCTCGGAACGATTGAAGTCCCCGGCATGGTCAAGGTTGTAGATCCCGATGGAAAAGACACCTTCTTCAAGGCCGATAAAATTTTGATTTGCACCGGCGCGAAGGCGCGCACTTTGCCTGGCTTGAAGCCGGACGGGGAAAAGATCATGACCTCTCGCGAAGCGCTTGTAATGCAATCTCAACCGAAGAGCATCGTAATCATGGGAGCGGGGGCCATCGGATGTGAATTTGCCTATTTCCTAAACAGTTTCGGGACGAAGGTGACTCTGGTTGAAATGTTGGATCAGATCCTTCCCGTTGAGGACGAGGAGACTGCGGGAGTGGTGGCGCGCAGTTTTAAGAAATCAGGAATCGATATTCGAACCGGAACGAAGGCCGAAGGGATCGAGACGACCGATAGCGGGGTGAAGCTAAATTTGGTGAAAGGGGAGCAGTCGGAGACCATCGAATCGGAGGCGCTCCTGGTCTCCATTGGAGTCGTCGCCAATACCGAAGGCCTCTTGTCAAACAAGGTCACGCTCAAAGACACGCGTGGGTATTTGGATGTAGACGCGAACTATCAGACAAGCACTCCGGGGATCTACGCTGCCGGCGATATCATTGGCCCACCGTGGTTAGCCCACATTGCGACCTTTGAAGCGATCCAGGCGGTGAACGGCATGTTTGGTGCCGGGAAGCCCCACCGCTACAACGCGTTCCCGGGTTGCACCTACTGCCAGCCGCAAGTCGCTTCGATTGGACTGACCGAGAAGAAGTGCAAAGACGACGGGATCGAATACAAGGTAGGTAAATTTCCTTTTCAGGCGTCCGGAAAGGCCGTCGCCGCCAATCACCCAGAAGGGTTTGTCAAGGTGATTACGGACGCTAAGCACGGAGAGATTTTGGGTGCCCACATTGTCGGCTCGGATGCTACAGAGCTACTCGCCGAATACGCGCTCGCGATGAATGCTGAGCTAACTTCGGATGAAATCCACCACACCATCCATGCTCACCCGACAATGAGTGAGGCCTTGATGGAAGCCGCTTCTGCAGTAAACGGCGAAGCGATTCACATCTAGGTCCTGGCGGCTCCGGTATTCCTCAATCTTGATTGGTGACACGGCACAATTGACCCGACTCCACCTCGATGCGCACTTAAAGCTTGATGGCGTGGTGGAGAGGTCCCCTAGTCGACCTGATGGATTTTGCGGTACTTTGGGATTGGGATGGCGTGGTGCTAGATTCCTCAAAACAGCACCAGGAAAGCTGGGAACGGATGTCTCGAGAACGTGGGTTGCCGCTACCCGAAGGCCATTTTGAAGCCGGTTTTGGCAAGCGGAACCAAGTGATTATTCCAGAAATCCTCGGATGGGCCCAGGATCCTCAGGAAGTCGAGCAACTTGGACGCGCTAAGGAAGCCCTCTATCGCTCAATTCTTGAAGAACCTGGCTTCCAACCCGAAATGCTACCCGGCGCTCGGGCATTGATGGTGGATTTACACAACCTGGGAGTGAAACATGTCATCGGCTCTTCGACCGAAAGGGCTAACCTCGACGCGATCATCGAGCTTTTTGAAATCGGGCCCTATTTTTCAGGAATCGTGAGCGGGGATGATGTGTCGCAAGGCAAACCTCATCCGGAGGTTTTTTTAAAAGCTGCCGAGATTGCCGATCTTCCGTCAGAGCAATGCGTCGTTATCGAAGACAGTGTTCATGGGATTGAAGCTGGATTGGCTGCCGGGTGCAAAGTACTTGCCGTTGCCACCACCCACTCTGTCGAATTTTTAGAGAAAAGCGGAGCCACATGGGTGATTTATCGCCTTTCGGATATTTCTGCTGAAGAACTGGCAAAGCGCATGCAATGATCGTTCCCACGAAAAGCCCAGTCCGTTTCTCTTTAAACCTAAACACAAGATACCCCGATCTCTATGAGTGCCGCCTCCCATAAAAACCTTCACTGGAAAATTCTAGCCGCCCTAGTCCTCGGATTCATCGTCGGCCTCATCATTAATTCTGCGTCGAGTGGACTCGATGGCGAAGCGGTCCCCGCGTGGACTGGAATGGTGACGGCCATCAGTAGTTTTATTGGAAAGTTATTTATCCAAGGACTGAAGATGATCGTCATCCCGCTGATCGTCTCATCCATCATACTGGCCGTGATGAATATTGGTGGAGAACGCAATTTTGGACGCCTCGGAATTAAGACGCTCATCTTTTATTTAGCATCTGGATTTGTCGCGGTGGTGATTGGCTTAGCGGTCGTCAATATGATACAACCGGGCAATGTAGATGAGGCGGTCCGGGAACAGATGCTCGCCGGTGCTGGGGAGGGTGATTCCTTTATGGAAAAAGCCGAGGGGCGATCCACCGGAGACATTATTGGAATTTTTCTGAGGATGGTCCCGACCAACATTGTCGCGGCGGCCACCAACAACGAATTTTTGGCTCTTATCTTCTTTAGTCTGATTTTTGGCTATGCGGCGGGAAAGCTTCCGGATGGTTTACGAAAGACTCAGGAGAGTTTCTGGGAAGGTATTAATAAAACAATTACGATGATCACAAATGGAGTGATTTGGTTCGCGCCGATTGGGGTGTTCGGGCTGGTCGTCCCGACTATTGCGACCACGGGTGCGGATCTTCTCGGGAATATGCTCAAGTTTGCAGCGACCGTGTTCCTTGCTCTGGGTATCCATGCATTTGTCGTTATGCCACTGATACTTCTTTTTATTGCCAAAGAGAATCCAGTTAAACACTTCAAGGCGATGTTGCCAGCTTTGTTGACCGCGTTTTCGACTGCTTCTTCTTCATCGACCCTACCTCTTACGACGGACCGGGTGCAAAAAGGAGCGGGGGTTTCTCCGAGGATCAGCGGTTTTACGCTGCCTCTGGGTGCTACTGTAAACATGGATGGGACCGCTCTTTTTGAATGTGTGGTCGTTATTTTCTTGGCACAGCTTTTTGGGGTAGAAATGTCATTCATCACGCAATTCAACGTCGTCCTCCTAGCCCTTTTTACGTCCGTCGGGGTTGCCGGAATTCCGTCTGCGAGCTTGGTGGCCATAGTCCTAATCTTGACGAATGTCGGCTTTTCACAGGAAATGATCGCCCAGGGAATCGGTATTGTATTCGTCGTTGATCGGATTCTCGATATGTCGCGCACTGCGGTGAACGTATTTGGCGATAGCTGCGCAGCGGTAGTGATCGGAAAATCAGAAGGCGAGACTGGATATTACCCGGAACAGAATTAAACGCTCACGGGTCGTCGGGGCTCATCTTGGACAATCGTATCTGCCGTATGTCGATAATCAGTTTTAGGAGTTGTGCTCTATGCGCTCAAAACAAGAGTGTAGCGCTCTCAAGATTCCTCTCTTTGAAACCTTTTCGAACGAGCTGGGTTCTATCGAAACGAATCTCGCTCTGAAGGACTTCGCGAAATCC
>JBCCBL010000197.1:0-5791 GCA_039034055.1 Verrucomicrobiota bacterium
GAAATTTTCAACATCACCGGCATGTTCGATATCACGCCCGAGATCAAAACCTTGCTCGTTGAAGAAATGGGCTACACGTACGACGAGCTCTTCGACGCGTTCTGCCACGTCGGCCACCCTGGCGAGATGTTTCGGGCATCCAGATGACCCTATTTCAAGCGCTGGATCGATTCACGTTAAAACAACGTAAACCTCGACTAAATCCACTCGGGGAAACAACCGTTGGGAAGTTCTGGATTCGATCACTCCATGCCCGCCAAATTCGCCCATCTCCATTTCTCTGCACCCATGCTGGAATACATTTTAGGGATCCTCGGGTTTGCAGTTGCCATGCTCACCAGTTGGCTCGCCACCCATAAGGTGCGTTCCGTCGCTCTAAAATATGGATGGAGTGATCTGCCCGAAAAAAGACGAATACATGACACTCCGATTCCTCGTATTGGCGGCATCGGAATCGCTTCCGGATTTTTGGCCGGAATCACCTTTTTCGCCATCGTGAAATCCTTTGCACACGACCTGGAATTCTACCTGGTCCTTCCCGAATATCAATTGATCCTCGGTGCATGTATCATGCTCGCAACCGGTATTTACGATGACCTCCACGGCCTCAAGGCACGGCAGAAACTATTTTTTCAATTAATTGCCGCAAGTGTTATCGTATTCTCCGGATATCACTTCAATTTCGCGAATTATATCGAATTCGCATTTGGCCTTAAGGTATCATGGATCGACTACCCAATTACCATCATCTGGATACTGGCAATCATCAATGCACTCAACCTTATCGACGGGCTGGATGGCTTGGCCGGTGGCGTATCGGTTATCGTGATCACCGCGATGACTCTTGCCGCAGCCCTCAACGGCTATGGTGCCGACATCGTATTCATCGCCTCATTGATCGGAGCCCTCTTCGGTTTCCTCGCATTTAACCGCCATCCTGCTTCGATCTTCATGGGAGACAGTGGCAGCTTATTCCTAGGTTTCCTGCTGGCCACCTTCATGCTTCCTATAGAGGAAAACGCAAAATTACAGTTTTCACTACTTGTCCCAGCTCTAGCGCTCGGTCTTCCAATTCTCGATACAATCCTCAGTATCGTCCGACGGGCTCGCCGGGGCCAAGGTATTTTTACGGCAGATCGGGACCACATTCACCACCGCATGATGCGCGTCAGCAAAACCTATGCCCGCGCCGTAAACTGGCTCTATGCCATAAGTTTCGTTTTTGGCCTTGGAGCCATCATCATCGCAACCGTATCACGATGGCAGAGCCTGCTAGCGGCCCTCTTAATTATCGCATGCTTTACGGTTTTTGTAATATTCAAACTCGGCTATTTCAGGAAAACTGAGCACTGAGCAGTTGCTTCCACCTCTCCAGTCCAACTTGCTTAGAAAAATGCTGCGCGTAAAATTTATGAGCATTCACTCCCAATTGCAATCGTAGTTCTTTATCAGATACTAAGCGATCCAGAGCATCGCAAAATGCTCTGGAGTCGCCGCTCTGAACAACCAAGCCTAGAGAATGCTCTGAAATCAGTTTCGCCAATGCGCTCTCTACATCGCCCACAAAAATACTAGGACGCCCGACACTACAGATTCCGGCAAATTTACTCGGAAACACTAAATCCGAAAACTGTGGATACAAAGAAAACCAATGAATATCCACTGCACTCAAGCTCTCGGCCGTCTTTCCTCGTGGTGAAAAATTCACCAGCTTAACCGACTCCAGGCGACTCTCTGAAAGGTCATCGAACTCCGCAAAACGTTTCCCGCCACCAATCAGAATAAACTTAGCTGCGATCTCTTCTTGGAGCGCATACTCAATCCCAAGGCGCGCAGTTGCGGCATCGTGAACGTGGCCCAAATTCCCCGAATATCCGACTAAACAATCATCGATAGAAACCGTCCACTGGCTCCTCAGCTCTTCAATTTCCCTATCTGGAGCAGCCATACCTTCCACCGGTGACCAGTTGTAAATCACCGTCGGCACACATGATTTATCTCCAAAAAATTCCGCCATTTCTTCAGACAGACAGACCACTGATTGATTTGTATCCAAACTACGATCACGCACTATTTGAAACGGTCGCAGCAAGGCCCTTTTCCAAGACTTCTGAGTGGTCTCGGATACGATCTCGGGAAATACATCCATACTCCAGTGAACCGTCTTCAGATTTCGAAAAAACAGACGGACCCAACTATGAACAAGCGGAGGATCACTCAAGGTCACAATCACCGCATCTTTTGAGCAAACCTTACGCAAGGTGCGTATCAATCCACCAAAAAAGAGAAAATAATCCCACAACCGCAACCACAGATTGTATCTTCCGGATCCAGACGAACTCAAACGGAGGATATTCACCCCATTTCGCTTTTCGGTGCGGCGGTATTTCTCATTTCCTCGAATATACCCTCGTCGCCCAGTTACAACAGTGACCTCAAACTCCTCTGCTGACAAGAATTCAGCCAAATCGGACAACAACTGAGCGGTCGCGGATTCGTCCGGCCAGTAAAAACGATTGATAAAAATAATCTTCCTGTTCACTCGATCTTCAAATCGCGGATCGGTCGAGCAGGGTTTCCCGCAACAACCGCTAGCGGATCGACTCTTTTCACCACCACACTCCGCGCCCCTACGATGCTGTCATCGCCCACCTGGATTCCCGGACCAACGAACGCATCGGCCGCAATCCAGCAACGTTTACCAATAGAAATCGGTTCCAAGACTAACGGACGGGACGCCTTACTATAATCATGAGTCCCCGCGCAGATATGCACACCCTGCGAAATCAAACTCCCCTCACCAATATGAACCTTTGCTAAGGTATAAAGCCTCACGCCCCAGCCTATCGTGACCGAATCATCAATTTGGAGATTCCATGGATAAAACACTTCAACGGTCGAATAGATCCTCACGCCTTCACCAATTTTGGCTCCAAACAGCCTGAAAACGGCATTTCGAACCGAATACAAATGCCGCGGAATTAAGGTTCGCAATAACGGCTGAACCAATACGCTCCATACCAAACGTCTCCATACCACACTTGAATTATAATTTTTCAAAGCGCGATGAGCTTTCATATCAAAACGCTCAACCTTTTGCTTGTTCATGTTCAGGGAAAACAGGATAGAGTTCACAATAGCTCGGGACTAGACGTTCCCACAAGTAATTATCTCCCACCCATTCAATAACCTCTTTACGACTGATTGTTACCGACCTTGACCTTACAATCTCATGCGCGATAGACTCCACATCCGTATCTGCACAGAATATAAAGTCCTCTCTAGCATGTTGCGCCCAGGGAGTGCCTCGGGTCGTTAGAATGGAGGTTCCGACTGCCAAGCTTTCAAGGTAGGCATAGCCAAAATTTTCGGAAGAGCTGGGAAGGCAAAAAAGATCTGCGGCTGCCATCCACTGCCATTTCGAATCATCCCAAATCGGGCCTTTAAAACTCACCTCGACATGCTTGGACCTGACCTTGCTGGCGAGCCCCATACACTCCTTCAAATATTGATTGTTACCGTCCCCAATGATTGTTAATCTGATGTTTTGTTTTATTTCCTCTGACACCCTTTTGAGAGCACGTATCAGTAGGTCCAAATTCTTTTTCCGATCGATTCTCGAAAGATAGAGGAGATGAAACGTAGATCCATCCACCTTGCAGAACTTACGTGCAGTCACCGGGTCCGTCTCAGGAAGATCTCGAACACCCAATGGAATCATCTCAACTGATTGATTTGGAAAGAGCCTCTTAATATTTTCCCTCTCGATTTCGCTCGTCGCGAGTAGAGTTTGTGCGCTGCTTAAATAACGGTTTGTAAAGAATATTCGATGTATCAGCTTCTTGATATACTTGTTTCCTAGTGCCCACGGTTCCAACATGCCATGTGGACTCACAATGTAAGGAATTTTTTGCCTTCGACACCAATTCGCGAGACGAATATGTTTGTATGACCACAAGCCATGAAAATGAACTGCTTGAACACCTTTTAGGGTAGATGGGGGATAATCTCCAACTCGCGCATGAGTCTGACGAGTGTGATCATTGAGCGTTTTGGTAATGTCGTAGACTGCCTGGTCCAGACCACCCTTACGCTTTTCCTTCGATAGCTCGCAATGAAAAATCATCAATACTGCTCGGATACAATCCGATTGTAAAAATCTACGGTTCTTGAAGTCATCGACTCAAGGGTATAAGAGGATTCATAAATCCTTAGGGCTTCTCCCTTCTTTTGTGAATAAAGCTCCTAGTTAGTCAAAATCGCTTCATCCGCCAAAACATCATCAATCGGAATCATCGCTGGATTCAGCTCTGATTGTGAGAGCATCAGTGCATCGTCAGCAATGACTGGTAACCCTGCAGAAAGAGCCTCCAAAATCGCAAACGGCTGCCCTTCATAGGCAGCGCTATGCATGAGGTAATGCGAATCGTTTATAAATGGCTCCGGGTTGGACACCCATCCGTGATACTCGACCTGAGTTAGAGAGCGCGAGCGTATCGCTTCGATAAATCGCGACTCAAGAGGCCCATCCCCAATCCACGCGAACTGTGCATTCGGAATCTTCTCAAGAATCTGACGTGCCCAGTCAAGCCACAAGAAAGGACGTTTTTGCTGATGTAATCGAGAGATCGCGACAAATTTAAGCGGATTCAGACTCAGAGATTTTCGAGAGTTAGGCAGTGGAGCCACTCCGTTTGGGATGTGTTCTGACACACTCCATCGGACAATTTTATTATGTTCAAACGCAGCACGCTCCGACTCTGAGGCGATCAAAATCGTCGGAATCTTCCAATTCTGCAATGATCGTTTCATCACAAAATTTCTAAAAACACCCAAGCGTGCTCCTAACTCAGACGGTGTCCTCAAGATATGGATGGTTTGCACAACCGGCAATTTCTGAAGGCTGAACCATTTCAACAGATCCAGAGCATCTTCTAAATTCTGCTTATTTAGGTGCAAAATATCGGGATTCCACTGGCAAACGGTATTCTCCAAATCTGGAAAAAAAGCTTTCGGCGAAACAAGATAGTGTAACGACTTCCCGGGCAGATCATAGGTATTCGTGTAGTCAATTCGGAAGACTTCTCCGTATTCCTCAAAAGACTCTGATAAACGATCCATACGAATGTGCTTTGCACAAGCCAGTGCCAACGAATGTCCCAGCCGACTGAGCCCTTGGGCCAATTTCAAAAGATATAATTCACCTCCTCCTTTGGAGCCCGAACTTGCGGTGACAAAGAGAATCCTCACCGATCTGTATTCACTTTCTTCAGAAATTCAAATATTCGCCTAGCTCCATACTCTGGGGAAATCCGCTCAGTCAGGGCCGCGTTAAATTTACGTATCGCAGGCCAAGCATCTTGGTTTAAAATCAGTTGTTTAATAGCATTAACAAGAGCATCCACGTCTTCTGATGGAACGATGTATCCATTTTCCTCACTCACATACTCCGCGGCTCCAACCGCATCTGTAGTGACAATAGCAAGTTGGGCCGCAATCGCCTGATTCACAACAACCCCCCAACCATCGTAGCGACTGGGCAAGACAAAAATATCGGCTCGCGCAAAAATCCCGGACAGCTCACCTGGCTGGAGAAAGCCCATGTGATGAATGCGACTGCGTGCATTGTCAGATATCTCTTCTAGCAAATACTCCAATTCGCCCGCGCCCACCACTGTCAGCTCAATGTCATCTCCGAGTGACTCATCTTCCAACAACTTTTTGAAAGCCTCAAGCAAGAGATCAAACCCTTTTCGACGGATCAACTGTCCACAAAACAGAAGGTTCACCC